>DASVSK010000932.1:0-1773 GCA_036388135.1 Pyrinomonadaceae bacterium
CTCGACAAATTCAAAGGCGAGGATCGTGGAACGTTGCCGAAATTCTAGGGTCGGGCTCCGGGCTTGTCAAAAGAAGTTCCCGGTTTCGAGTTTTCAGTTCTGACTTCCAGACTTCGCCCCGTCCATTTGATAGAGCATGAGATATACCCTCGCGCAGGCTGACAACTGAAACCTGAAAACGTCCTTCGGGAACGGCGGTTGCATTGCGCCTGTTACAGACGCGGGGCGGCGCATACATCGCGTACGATGCCTACCGGCATCAAAGTGTTCGCCCTCTCCCCGACTCTTCCCTCGAAAATCGCTGCGCGCCGCCGAGACGGCATGCCTGTGCTATCATGGCGCGCTTTCGTGTTCAGGGCGCTGATTCACAAGGAGTGTTGGGTTGAAGACTCTGCGTTTCATACTGGCTCTCGTCATCCTGCTCGGCCCCGCGGCGGGCGCTCGCGCTCAGGTGTCGCCGGTCCCGGCGCAGCAGCCGGTCGCGCCGACGAGCGTGCCGCCGCTCCCGCCGGTGGACGACGTCCTCGCGGCCCCCTTCGCGGCGGAAGAGCAGCGGCCTGCGTTCATCCACCAGGGCGTGCTCGTCGAGAGGCTCTCGGGCGAGGTCGTGCGCGAGGAGGCGGCCGACCAGGCGTACAACCCCGCCTCGGCCATCAAGCTCGTCACGGCGCTGGCGGCGCTGCGCACCTTCGGCGCGAGGCACCGCTTCGCCACGGCCTTCTGGATCACCGGCGCGTTCGACAAGGCGACGGGCACGGTCACCGGCGACCTCATCGTCTCGGGGCGCGACCCCTCCTTCCACGACGAGCACGGCGTCGGGGTCGCGCGCGAGCTGAACCAGCTCGGCGTCAAGACCGTCACCGGCGACCTCGTCGTCGCCCCGCGCTTCACGATGAACTTCAGCCCGTCGTCGCAGCGCTCGGGCGAGCGGCTCTACGACACGCTCGACTCCGAGCGCCGCCCGGCCGCGGCCACTCGCGCGTGGTACGACTCGCGCGTGGCGATGCGCGACGCCCAGGCACTGCGCGCGACGCCGAGCGTCGCCGTGATGGGCGCGGTCTACGTCGGCGCGGTGCCGAAGGGCGCGCGCGCCATCTCGACCCACTACTCGCCGCAGCTCTCCGACGTGCTCAAGGTGCTGCTCTGCTACTCGAACAACTTCATGGCCGAGCGGCTCGGCGACCAGTTGGGCGGCGCGGCCGGGCTCACGCGCCTGCTCTCGACCGACCTGGGGCTCAGGCCCGCCGAGTTCCGCATCGCGACCGCCAGCGGCCTCGGCATCAACCGCATGACGCCGCGCCAGATGATGAAGGTCTACCGCGCGCTGCTCGACGAGCTGCATGAGCACGGGCTGAAGGCCGCCGACATCCTGCCGGTCGCGGGCGTCGACCCGGGCACGCTCCAGAGGCGCTACGCGCTGAGCCCCGGCCGCGGCAGCGTCATCGCCAAGACCGGCACGCTCCCGCGCACCGACGGCGGCGTGAGCGCCCTCGTCGGCCAGCTCCGCACGCGCAACAACGACACGCTGCTCTTCGTCATCTTCGACCAGCGCGGCAGCGTCGTGCGCTTCCGCCAGTGGCAGGACTCGCTCGTCGCCGACCTGCAAAACCAGCGCGGCGGCCCCGCGCCCTTCACCTACGCGCCGCAGGCCATGGCGATCCGCCTCTCCTCCTCCGAGTTCGACAGCGCCCGCGCCCCCGCGCTCGACGAGTACGAGCCGACGACGCCCAATCAGTAGGCAATAGACAGATGGCAGTAAGCAGTTAGCCGGAT
>DASVSK010000933.1:0-3927 GCA_036388135.1 Pyrinomonadaceae bacterium
GTAGCTGCTCCTCTCTGAGCCCGGGCCACTGGCCGTAGACTTTCCCGCCGCGCACCGCGCCGCCGAGGACGAGCATCGCGTTGGCGTGGCCGTGGTCGGTGCCCTGCGTGCCGTTCTGCCGGACGGTGCGCCCGAACTCGCTCATCGACATCACGACCACGTCCTCCATCCTCGCGGGGCCGAGGTCTGTGACCAGCGCGTGGATGCCCTGCGAGAATTGAGTCAGGAGGTTGGCGAGCTGGCCGCGCGCGCCGCCCTGCCCGCGGTGCGTGTCCCAGCCGCCGACGTCCGTGAAGGCGACTTCGAGCCCGACGCCCGCCTTGACGAGCTGCGCTATCTGCATCAGCGCGCGGCCGTAAGGGCCGTTAGGGTACTGCGCGCCGTTCTCCGGCCTGTACTGCGCCGGGTTGACCCTCTTGAGGAAGTTGACCGCCTCGAACGTCTCCTTGCCCGTCCCGCGCAGCACGTCGCCCACGCCCTGCTCGTAGATGTCCTCGAAGCCGCCCTGCAAGCCCTGCGAGCCCGCGCCCGCGCGGAGCTGAAAGTCGGAGAGGTTCTGCATGGCGACCGCGGGCGCGCGCCCCTGCATCGAGCGCGGCAGGTTCTGCGTCATCGAGATGGCGCGGAAGGGCGTCGCCTTGCGGTCGGGGCGCGCCTGCATGTAGCGGTTGAGCCAGCCGTCCTGCGTCGACTTGACGCCGGGCGTGGCCGACTCCATGTAGTCCTGCGCGTCGAAGTGCGAGCGCGTGTTGTCGGGCGAGCCGACGGCGTGGACGACCGCGAGGCGCTTCTCGTCCCAGAACCTTTTGAGCGGGGCCATCGCGGGGTGAAGGCCGAAGAATCCGTCGAGGTCGACGGCCGACTCGCGCCCCGCGCCGCCGCCCGGCCGCGCGACGGCTATCTGCGGGCGCAGCTCGTAATAGCCGCGCTCGCCGTGCGGCACGACCATGTTCAGGCCGTCCACCGCCCCGCGCTGGAAGATGGCGATGAGCGTCTTGCGCCTGCCCGCGGGCGCGGCCGTCAGCCCTTCGGCCTCGACCACGCGCCTCAGAAACGACGGCGCGCCGCCCACCAGCCCCACGCTCGCCAGCGCCACCGCGCCCCGTCTCATAAAAAATCTGCGACCCTGATCCATGCTCACTCCGTTCTGGTGAATGGTGAATGGTAAATGGTGAATGGTCGGAACACGATTCTTCTCTTCACTATTCACCATTCACCATTCACCATTCACTGCCTCTGGAACTCCGGCGAGCCGATGACGAGCGCGGCGATGCGCGCGACGTCGGGGTTGCCGACCGTCGCGCCCGACCGTTGCCGCTCGCGGCGGGCGGCGCGGACGTTCTTCTCGCGCGCCTCCTCGTCGTCGGGCGTCTCCGTGACGGGCGCGTCCGCCTGCGCGGTCAACTGCTTCATCAGCACCTCGCGGCTCTTCGGCGAGACGTCGCCCTGCAAGGCGAGCGCGAGGAAGCGTTCGACGACCGCCTTCTGGTCAACGGCGCGGCTGCTCGCGCCCTCTTCGCCGACGAAGCGCGCGAGGTCGACGCGCGCGCCGGGGATGCGGTTCGAGACGAGCGCGAGCGAGAAGTTGAGGCGTTCGAGCAGCGCGCCCGTGTTGACCCAGTACTCGGCCGCGTCGGGGTAGCCGGTCGGGGCCTGGTAGCCGTAGAGCGGCTCGCCCATCCGCGCGACCCACTGGACGAGCGCCGGCCTCACCTCGACCTCCGCGCCCAGCGTCCGCAGCGCGCTCGCCGCCAGCTCAAAGGGCGTCTTGATCTTCGCGCGCCGCGCCTCGGCCGAGTTGAACTCGGGCGAAGTGAAGACGGCGCGCAGCGTCGTCTTGATGTCGCCGTTCGACTTGTGGAACGCGTCGGCGACCCTCCGGACGAGCGCCGGGTCGGGGTCGTCCGAGACGAACTTGCGCGCGAGCTTCGTCGCGATGAATTTCGCGGTCTCGGGGCGTCCGACGAGGATGTCAAGGACCTTGCGGCCGTCCTCGACGCCGCCGCCCGCCGGAATCCTGACGCCGAGCACGTTCTTCTCGCCGGGGTCGTGCGTGCGCGGGTTGAAGTAGAAGGTGCCGGCGCGGCTCTCGTCCGCGTCCGCGCCGTAGAGGCCCGCGCCGCGCGGCGCGTTTATCGTCCAGCCGGTGAAGGCGCGCGCCACCTCCTGCACGTCCTTCTGCGTGTAGCCGCCTTCGACGCCGAGCGTGTGCAGCTCCATCAGCTCGCGCGCGTAGTTCTCGTTGATGCCGCGGCGCATGCGCTTCGGCTGCGGCCGACGCGATTGCCCCGCCGACGTCTGCCCGTCGCCCTGCCGCGGCGCGGCCGTCTGCGCTTCGCCCTGCGCCTGTTGACGCGCGCGCTCCATGCGTCTCTGTTGCCGCCGCGCCCGGCCCTGCCGCATGCGGCGTCCCCCGAGCATGTCGCCGGGAAGCATCGCGCCCGCGCCGTCGCCGTCGGTCTGCCGGCGGCGGAGCTGTCGGCGGTTCCCCTGCGCGTTCGGGCTCGCGCTCTGGAAGTTGTCGAGGTAGAAGAGCATCGCGGGGCTCTTCGCGGTCGCTTCGAGCAGGTCGCGGAAGTTGCCGAGCGCGTTCGGGCGGATGACGTCTCGGTCGTAAGAAGTGAGGAACCAGCGGTCTGAGCCCTTCTGCGCGTAGACGTTGAAGTGGTTCGACCAGAAGTCGACCATCACCTCCTGCAACTGCCGCTCGCTGTAGACGGCGCGCAGGATGCGCGAGGCGTTCAGCTCGTACATGATGCGCTGCGGGTTTTCGAGCCCGTTCTCGCGCATGTACTTCGCGACGGCCTGTCGGTACGCGCGTCGCTGCGGGTTGCGCTCCCCGTCGGCCGCGCCCTGCGCCGCGGCCGGCGGCCTCATCGCCTCGGCGATAGCCTTCTCGGCGTCGGCGTCCGGCTCGCCCGCGTTCATCCCGGCCGCGCCGTCCGGCTGCGGCTGCCCCTGCTGACGCTGGCGGACGAGTCCGGCCAGCTCGGGCGGCAGCTCGCCCGCGCGCTCAAGGCGGCGCAGGAGCTGACCCGGCCGCGGGTACTTCGCCAGCAGCTCCGCGTTCGACATGCCGAGCGTCGGGAAGCCGCGCAGCCTCGCCTCGGCGGCAGCGTCGTCCACCTTCGAGGGGTTGAGCTGCTGCTCCACGTACGCCTCCACCCCCATCCGGCGCACGCGCTCGACGTCGCCGGGGCGCGCGCCGAAAGCCAGCCGGTTGAGCACGTGGACGACGCACTGCTCCTCGCTCATCTTCCGCGCGGCCGCCTTCGACCCCGCGACCTGCGCGGACGCCAACGGCAGCAGGCTGTTAGAGACGAGCGCCAGCGCGGCCACGAGCGCGAAGGCCCGCGGCGCGCGCCTTCGCGCTGAAAAAGTGACTTTCATGAAGACTCCGGATTCGCTCAAGACTGACTGCCCCCGGCCGCCGTCGCCCCCCGTTTTTGATGACTTCCGACAGCTTTAAGACGCACGCCGACGATTGCTGGTTGGAAAATTTATGCGCGGGCTAAGACGGATTTCGCCCTTGAGCCGGGGCGCGGCGGAAGTCGGGCTAAAACACGGAAAGACGGGGAGACGGCTTCTGTTTTTAGCCGTGTCCCCGTCTCCCCGTGTTGAAATTCCCCGCCCGCGTCCGCCGGGGTGAGGATTCCTAACGCGCCCCCTCACGCTCACGCTCCACGAGGATGCGGCGGAGGATTTTCCCCGAGGGCGACTTGGGAATCTGCGCGACGAACTCGACGCGCCGCACCTTCTTATAAGGCGCGACGTGCGAGGCGACGAAGCTCAGCACCTCGTCCACGGTCAGGCCGTGCCCCTCCTTGACGACCACGAAAGCCTTCGGCACCTCGCCCGCCTCCTCGTCCGGGCTCGGGATGACGGCCGCGTCCGCGACCGACGGGTGCGTCAGGAGCAGCGCCTCCA
>DASVSK010000934.1:0-3115 GCA_036388135.1 Pyrinomonadaceae bacterium
CGCCCGTCCCCTTCCTGAGCGAGTTCCACGAGATAAACGTCCGCACCTCCGTCCACCTCGGCGGCGTCCCCGGCGTCTGGTTCTTCTCGCTCGACGCCAACAGCACGGCGGCCGTCATGGGCGCGCGCGCCTTCTTCCGACTCCCCTACTTCGGCGCGAGCATCGAGCGGGAGCGGCAGGGCGAGACGACCCGTTACGCGTCGGCGCGCGACGACTCGGCGGGCGCGCCGGCCGGGTTCGAGGCGACGTGGGTCGAGGGCGCGGCACAGCCCGAGGCCGAGCCCGGCACGCTCGACTTCTTCCTCGTCGAGCGCTACTGCCTCTACACGGCCGACGGCGACAAGCTCTACCGCACGCGCATAAACCACCGGCCGTGGCCGCTGCACGACGTGAGGCTGCGCTCGTACCGTTCGAGCATGGTCGAGGCCGCGGGGCTGGGCAGGCCGGCCGGCGAGCCGCTCGTCCACCACGGCGGCCCCGTGGACGTCGAGGTCTGGCCGCTCGAAGAGGTCTGACGTGCCGCGGGGTTTTTGACGGGCCGCGGGGTCTAAGGCGTCGAGAGTTCCGCGGCGCGCGCCAGCACGTCCTTCCGCAGTTGCGCCCAGTCCATCCCTTTGCGCGTCTCGTAGTCGTGCGCGGAGAAGTACTCCGTCCCGCCGCCCGCCTTCAGCGCGAAGCGCGCCTCGCGCCGCTGGTACGCGAGGCTGAAGCCGCCGCCCGCCCCGGCCAGCTCACGCGTAATCTCTTCCGCACGCCCCACCGCCTCTTTGGCCCACTCCGAACCCATTCTCGACTCCCCCCGTCTTCTACAAACACGAAAACCGCGACCGCGAAAAGCTCGGGTGACAGGCTCTAAAGTCAAAGCCTAACGACCCGGGCCGCTCTTCAGGTCGATTCTGAGAAACTCGGCCGCCGCGCCCGCGACGTTGACGAAGGAGGGCGCGCCGCCGGCCTCGGCCCACATCGTCTCGCCGAGCGCCATCGACACTTCCGTCCCGCCGTCGGCCGACCTGAGGCGCGCGGGCGCGAGCGCGACCAGCAGCGAGGCCGTGCCCGCGCCGCCCAGCCCGTCGCAGCGGCGGCGCGCGGCGCAGGTCACGCGCGCGATGCGCACGCGCGCGTTCTCGAACCTGACCTGCTGCGCGCCGCGCCCGCGCGCCGCGGGGGGGAAGCGGCCGCGGAACGTACGGCGCTCGGCGTCCGTCAAGCCCTTCAGCTCGACCCGCAAGAAGTCCGTCGGGAGGTCGGTCAGGCTCTCGACGCTGTGCGTCTCCTTCGCGCCGCGGCTGAGGCGGAAGCCGCCCGCCCTCACCGCGGGGCGGACGAGCGTGAAAGCCTCCTCGCCCGTGTGGACGAAGCGGACGGGGCCGCTGTCGCGCAGGTAGACGTAGACGGTGGCCGAGTCGGGGTGGTCGTGCGTCGGCAACTTCTCGCGCGGCTCGTAGCGGACGCGCGTGACGCGGACGCGCTCGTTCTCGAACTCGCGCCGGTAGGCGCGCGCCGCGTCGGACTGCGGGGCGGCCGGCGCGTGCGCGGCGAGCATGAGGACTTGTGCGAGGGCGAATGCGAGCATAAGGACGTGTCTCCCTGACGGCGGTCTTCGGTCGCGCTTATATTGCCGCCTCGGCCGCGGCGCGGGCAACTTTGAAGCGCGTGCGCGCCGGGCGCGGCGCGGGTTAGTATTGGCCGTCATGGAACGCGTCGTCGAGTGTGTGCCTAACTTCAGCGAGGGGCGCGACCCGCGCGTGGTCGAGCGCCTGGTCGAGGCCGTCGAGTCGGTCGAGGGCGCGCTCGTCCTCGGCACCCACGTCGACCCCGACCACAACCGCTCGGTCGTCACCTTCGTCGCGCCGCCCGAGCGGGCGGCCGAGGCGGCGGTGCGCGTCGTCGCGCGCGCGGCCGAGCTGATCGACCTGAGCGGGCACGCCGGCCAGCACCCGCGCATGGGCGCGTGCGACGTGCTGCCGTTCGTCCCCGTCCGCGGCGTGAGCGTCGACGAGTGCGTGCTGCTCGCGCACGAGGCGGGGCGGCGCATCTGGGAAGAGCTGCAAATACCCGTCTACTTCTACGAGAGCGCGGCCCTCAGGCCCGAGCGCCGCAACCTCGCCGACGTGCGCCGCGGCGGCTTCGAGCTGCTGAGGGAGCAGATAGCGACCGTCCCCGAGCGCGCGCCCGACGTCGGCGAGCGGCGCGTCCACCCGACCGCGGGCGCGTGCATCGTCGGCGTGCGCCCGCTGCTCATCGCCTACAACGTGACGCTGAAGACGGGCGACCTCAACGTTGCCAGGCGCGTCGCGCGCGCCGTACGCGAGCGCGACGGCGGGCTGCTCCACCTGAAGGCGCTCGGGTTCGAGCTTAAGAGCCGCGGCGTCGTGCAGGTCTCGATGAACCTGACGAGCTACGAGCGGACGAACCTCCATCAGGCCTTCGAGGCCGTCAGGCGCGAGGCCGAGGCGCTGGGCGTTGAGGTGCTGGCGAGCGAGCTGGTCGGCCTCGTCCCGCAGGCCGCGCTCCACGCCGCGGCGGCGCACTTCCTCAAGCTCGAAAACTACACGCCCGACGTCGTGTTGGAGAACCGCATCGCCGCCGCGCTCGAAAGGAAGAGGGCCGGGCGCGGCGACGACGCCTGACGTCTCTCCGCCCGCCTCGCGGTCGTCGGCGGTCAGGCTCCCGCACCCGACCCGCGCCTTTGACTTCACCACGCGCGGGACGCAAACTCGCCCCTGCCGATGAACCAACTGAGACTCATCGCGGGCGCGTGGCTCGTGGAGGGGGGGCGCTGGGCGCGCGAGAACCTGTACGCGCTCGTCGTGCTCGGGCCGCTCGTGCTGGGGATGACCTACCTCGGCGTGGGGCGCATGGTGCGCGAGGCGGAGTGGAGCCCGACCGAGGCGCAGACGCTCGCGGCGGCCGTGGCCGCGGCGGCGTGCCTCGCCGCGCTCAGCCTCACGCGCGCGAGCGTGGAGGTCTACCACGTGCGCCGTCCCGAGTGGGTTCTGGACGCGCTGCCGGTCTCGCCGGGGGCGCAGTTGTCGGCGGCGCTGCTGCTGCGCGCGGCGCGGACTGCGGCCGTGGGCGCGGCGGCGCTCGTGCTGCGCTGGCTCGCGGGCGGCGG
>DASVSK010000935.1:0-2398 GCA_036388135.1 Pyrinomonadaceae bacterium
CGCGGCGAAGCCTTCGCACAAGCTGAAGGCTGGCGAGCGCGTCGAGGTCGAGCTGCCCGCGCCGCCGCCCTCGGAGATAGAGCCCGAGGAGATGGCGCTCGACCTGCTCCACGAGGACGACGAGGTCGTCGTCGTCAACAAGCCGGCCGGGCTCGTCGTCCACCCCGCGGCCGGCGTGCCTTCGGGGACGCTCGCCAACGCGCTCGCCTTCCACTTCGCGCGGCTCTCGGACCGCGGCGGCCCGTCGCGCCCCGGCATCGTCCACCGGCTCGACCGCGACACCTCGGGCGTCATCGTCGTCGCCAGGACGGCGCGCGCGCACGAGAACCTCTCCGACCAGTTCCGCGCGCGCACCGTCTTCAAGTCCTACGTCGCGCTCGTCCACGGCGTCACGCGCGAGGAGAAGGGCAAGGTCGAGGAGCCGCTCGCGCGCGACCCGCGCAACCGCACGCGGATGGCCGTCGCGCGCGGCGGGCGTGCGGCGCTCTCGCTCTGGCGCGTCCGCCGCCGCGACGAGCGGCTGACGCTGCTCGACGTCCAGATCACGACCGGCCGCACGCACCAGATACGCGTCCACCTCGCGTGGGCCAAGCACCCGGTCGTCGGCGACGAGACCTACGGCGGCGGGCGCGACAAGACGATTGCCGACCCGCGCCTGCGCGCCCGCGTCGCCGCGCTCGGCCGCCAGTTCCTCCACGCCGAGCGCCTCGGCTTCCACCACCCGCGCACCGGCGAGTGGCTCAGCTTCACCGCGCCGCTCCCGCCCGAGCTTTCGGATTTTCTCGACGCGCTCGAACCGGCCTGAGCCCGGGCGCGCCCCCGGCGTGGGGTCGCGGCTGACCTGAAATCGCTATATACTGTCGGGACAGGGGGAAGCAACGACCGCGACGGCCGCGGGCATCGAAAGGGGTGCTCGAATCGGCTGAAGACCCCGAGGTTTCACCCGCGCTCCCCTTCATCCGCCTATGAACAACGCGAGACTTTGGATTTCGTTCACCGCACTGGCCTGCGCACTCTTCGGCGCGGCCGCCGCCGCGCGCCCGTCCGGCGCGCGGCAGGCGCAAGCGCCCGCGCCCGCCCAGACGCCCACGCCGCAGCGCGAGGAGGTCGAGGGCGGCGTCACCGTGTCGCGCGTCGTCCGCGTCCCCGTCACCGTGCTCGACAAGAAGGGCGCGCCCGTCGTGGGGCTCACGCGCAACGACTTCCTCGTCTTCGAGAACAAGCGCCCCGTCCAGTTCGACTTCCTCGGCGAAATCCGCGAGCTGGAGAAGCTACCCATCTACATCGGCGTCCTGATGGACACGTCGAGCTCGACCGCGGGCAAGCTCGGGTTCGAGAAGGAGGCGGCCAAGAACTTCCTCTACACCGTCACGCGCACGCGCAAGGACTACGCCGCCTTCGTCTCCTTCGACGACGAGGTCAAGCTGCGCCAGGACTTCACGCGCAACCTCGACCTCCTGGAGCGCGCCATCGACGGCGTGAAGAAGCCGGGGACGCAGACCGCGCTCTTCGACGCCATCTGGGAGTTCTGCGACCAGAAGATGCGTGGCGTGGCGAGCCCGCGGCGCGCGCTCGTCCTCATCACCGACGGCGACGACACCTACAGCCGCGCGCGCATCGACGACGCCATCGCCATCGCGCAGAAGACCGACACCATCATCTTCGCCCTCTCGACCAAGGGCGGGTTCACGGGGAGCGCCGTCCCCGGCGTCGAGGCCGGCACGGTCAAGGACTCGGGCGACAAGGAGCTGCAAAAGCTGGCGGACGAGACGGGCGGCCGCGCCTTCTACACCGGCGACATGCTCGCGCTGGAGCGCGCCTTCAAGAAGATCGGCGAGGAGCTGCGCTCGCAGTACCTCCTCACCTACCGCCCCGAGCCGCCCTTCGACGGCGGCGAGCGCCGCATCGAGGTCAAGGTCGTCGGCGGCGACAAGTACAAGGTCAACGCCAAGCGCGGCTACACGGCGGACAGGGATTTGTTGAGCAAGTGAATGGTGAATGGCGAATGGTGAACAGTTGAAAGCGGGTTTCTCTTCACCATTCAAGGGTTTTTGAGGAAAGAGATGTCAAGTCAAAAGAGGTTCGTGTCAGTCCTGGCCCTGGCGCTCGCGGCGGTGGTGTCGTTCGCGGGCGGGGGCGCGAGCGCGCGGCGGCAGACGCAGCAGACGCAGCCGCCCCAGCGCCCCGCGCCGCAGAGGCCGGACGAGACGCTTGACGACGAGGACGTCGAGCGGGTCGAGACCGACCTGACCAACGTCCTCTTCACCGCCGTCGACAGGAACAAGCGCTTCGTCACCGCGCTCAAGCAGGGCGACATCCGCGTCCTCGAAGACGGCGTGCCGCAGGAGGTCTTCACCTTCCAGCGCGAGACCGACCGCCCGCTCTCGCTCGCCATCCT
>DASVSK010000936.1:0-5292 GCA_036388135.1 Pyrinomonadaceae bacterium
TGGGGCTGGTCGCGTCGGCCGTGCTGCGCTGCGACGACTGCGTGACCTACCACATCAAGCAGTGCGTTGACATCGGGGTCACGCGCGAGGAGTTCCTCGACGCCTTCAACGTCGCGCTCGTCGTCGGCGGCTCGATCACCATCCCGCACCTGCGGCGCGCCGTCGACCGCCTCGACCAGCAGCTCGGCGAGAAGGCGGCGGAGGGTTGAGGCCGCCGGGGGCGAAGATGAAAATGACGAGGGTGTTGCTGTCGGCCGCATCCGTCTGCCTGCTGCTGTTGTCGGCGGCGGGCGGGCGCGCGCAGGGCGAGAAGGGTGGTGACGGGGTGACTGCGCGCGAGGCGGGGCGGCAGGCGGGGCGCGTGCGCGCGCCGGAGCTGGAGGGCGGGCGCGGGTGGCTGAACACGGACAAGCCCCTGTCGCTCGCGGGCCTGCGCGGCAAGGTCGTGCTGCTCGACTTCTGGACTTACGGCTGCGTCAACTGCATGCACGTCATCCCGGACCTCAAGCGCCTGGAGGAGAAGTACCCGACTGAGCTGGTCATCATCGGCGTCCACTCCGCCAAGTTCGAGAACGAGAAAGAGACCGAGAACATACGCCGCATCGTCCTCCGCTACGGGGTCGAACACCCCGTCGTCAACGACGCCGACTTCCGCATCTGGAACGCCTACGCCGTGCGCGCGTGGCCCACGCAGGTGCTCATCGACCCGGCGGGCTACGTCGTCGGCCAGGCGGCGGGCGAGGGCAATTACGACGTCATCGACCGCGCCGTCGGCGAGCTGGCCGCCGACGCGCGCAGGCGCGGCGCTCTCGACGAGCGGCCCCTGAAGTTAGCGCTCGAACGCGCGCGCGTCGGCGACCTGCCGCTCGCCTTCCCCGGCAAGGTGCTGGCCGACGGGCGCGGCGACCGCCTCTTCGTCTCCGACTCGAACCACAACCGCGTCGTCGTCACGCGGCTCGACGGGACGCTGCTCTACACGGTCGGGTCGGGCGCGCGCGGCCGCGCCGACGGCGACTTCGCGCGCGCCAGCTTCGACGGGCCGCAGGGGCTCGCGCTCGACGGCGAGACGCTCTACGTCGCCGACACGCGCAACCACCTCGTCCGCCGCGTCGACCTCAAGGCGCGCACGGTCGAAACGCTTGCGGGCACCGGCGAGCAGTTGCGCGACTACCGCGTCGAGCTGGACTCGCTGCCGAGCGTCCCGCTCAGCTCGCCCTGGGACTTGCACGTCGAGGGCGGCACGCTCTACGTCGCGATGGCCGGGCCGCACCAGATTTGGGCGGTCGACCTGAAGACGCGCAGGCCGCGGGTCTTCGCCGGCTCGGGGCGCGAGGCGCGGCTCGACGGGGCGCGAGGCGAGGCCGCGTTCGCGCAGCCGTCGGGGCTCGCGGGCGACGGCCGCACGCTCTACGTCGCCGACAGCGAGTCGAACATCATCCGCGGCGTCGGCCTCGGCGACGCCCCGGCGCTCGAAGAGCCGAAGTCCGCGCCGCCGGCCGACCACGCGCGGGGCGTGTCGACGCTGGCGGGCGGCGACCTCTTCGAGTTCGGCGACCGCGACGGCGTGGGCGACGAGGTGCGCTTGCAGCACCCGCTCGGCCTCGCGCTCGAAGGCGGCCGCCTCTTCGTCGCCGACACCTACAACCATAAGATCAAGGTGCTCGACCCGGCCACGCGCCGCGTCTCGACCTTCGTCGGGACCGGGAAGGCGGGGCAGGCCGACGGCGAGCGCGGCCAGTTCTACGAGCCCGCGGGGCTGTCGGCCGCGCGCGGCAGGCTCTACGTCGCCGACACCAACAACCACGCCGTGCGCGTCGTCGACCTCTCGACGAGGCAGACCTCGACTCTCGTCATGCGCGGGCTCGAACCGCCGCAGCCCGAGGCGTCGGCGAAGGAGGGGGACGAGGCCGCGGAAGTCGCGGCCGGGCCCGACGCGGAGGAGTTCAAACCGGCCGCGCAGCGACTCGGCCTGGGCGCGCTCGGCGAGCTGTTCGTCGAGGTTGCGCTGCCCGCGGGCCATCACCTCAACCCGTCCGCGCCGCACCGCTACCAGGTCGAGGTCGTCGGGGTGAAGGGCACGCCTGCGCGCCTCGCGCTGCCGACGAGCCCCGGTCAGTCTCCGGCGAGACCGGCGGGCGCGGCCGAAGCGGTCAAGCCGTCCGTGAAGTCGAAGCTGAAGGGGTTGCCGCTGCGCGTCGGGCTCGACCCTCTGTCGCCCGGCGCGGCCGTGCTGCGCGTGGTGCTGACCGTCTACTACTGCCGCGAGGACAACACGGGCACGTGCCGCGTCAAGACGCTCGTCTGGCTCGCGCCCGTCGAGGTGACGGCCGACCCCGCCGCGCCGCGCGCGATAAGGTTGAAGGGTAAGGTCGAGTGAAAGGCGGTAGGAAGTAGCCAGTAGCCAGTAGCCAGTAGTCAGTAGAAGAACCTTTTATGACGCGCCGTCTGAGGGTCGCCGTCAACACGCGTCGAGCGGAGCCTACTGACTACTGTCTACTGTCTACTGACTACTGTCTACTTCGTCAGTTCCGCGAGAGGTCGCCCGTCTCGTCGAGTATCTCGGGCCAGAAGGCGCGGCTGTGCTCAAGCTCGCGGTCGAGCAGGGCGCGCGTCCGCCGCAGCTCGCGTTGCAGCTCGGAGTTTGAGCGTTCGAGTCCGGCGATGTAGGTCTTCTGCTGGCGCGTGCGCGCCTCCAGAAACATCGCGTAGAAGTAGAGAGCGCCGGCTATGGCGGCCAGCGTGAGCGCGAGAACGAGGGCGGCGTAAAACTCCACGGCTTTCTTCCCTGATTGTTGGTTTACCCAATTACTACCCCTTCCCGCGCGTTTGCGCAAGTCGCGCCCGCACGCGCCGGGTTTGTTTTTTTCGGCAGCGGGTTATAATGCCGCGCCGGCCGGGCCCACGCGAGCGGCGCGGCGCGGCAGCCGCTTTCATATTTCATAAAGCTCCCCGCTTTCCGTCCGACAGGAATCAAAACCGATGCGAAGACTTTTCCCCCCGTCAGCGGCGCTGCGCCTGTTCGCGTCGTGCGCGCTGCTGCTCTCGCCGACGGGCGCGGCCCGCAGGGTCGCGGCGCAGGCGCAGGCCCCTCCCGCGCGCCCCGCGCCCGCCGCGCAGGTAGACCGCCCGCGGCTCGAAGTCATCGAAGACCTCTCGGAGTCGCTCGCCAACGACCTGCTCGAACTCTCGCTCGCCACGCGCGACGGCGACATGGTGCGCACGGCCGAGTTCTTCCCCGCGCGCGTGCGCGCCGCGGCCTTCCCCTCGCGCCCGACGGCCGTGAAGCCCTCCGTGAAGTGGATAGGCGCGCACGGCTGGGAGGCGGCCGCCGCGTCGGCAAAGTCCGCGACCCCGGCCGCCGCTAAAGTGGCCGCCGCCTCGGGCGCGCGGGCGACGACGACGGCCGCCGCCGCGACGTCGCCGCCGATAGCGCGCGCCGACTTCCTGCGCGGCTGGTCCGACTTCCTCTCGCACTTCTCCGAGGTCGAGGACGCGCGCTTCAAGGTCAAGGAGGCCAACTTCGACGAGCGCGCCGACGCCGTGCCCGGCGCGAAGGTGCCGACGGCCGTGGTCGGCGCGACGGGCAGGGCGCGCGTCGCCTTCTACGTCATCGGGCGCGACCGCGACGGCAAGCGCGAGTGGGCGCGCGGCACGGCCAACGTCGACGTCCGCTTCGACGCGTCGAAGCGCTGGCAGTTCGACTCCTTCTCGCTCGCCTCCTTCGACTCGATGGTGGCCGCGGCCGACCTCTTCTCGGAGGTCGCGGTGCCGGCGGGGCTCGGCGCGGAGCTGCCCGCGTTCGGCGCGCCCGGAGGCGGCGGCTTCGCGTGGCACGGCGCGGCCGCGGCCGACTTCGACGGCGACGGCTGGCAGGACCTCTTCGTCACCGCGCCCTCGCGCAACTACCTCTACCTCAACGACGGCGCGGGGCGCTTCCGCGACGCCTCGGAGGAGGCGGGCGTGCGCGCGCTCGCCACGGGCGTCGCGCCGCTCGTCTTCGACTACGATAACGACGGCGACTCCGACCTCTTCATCTCGAACGTCGGCGCGCAAATCCTCTTCGAGAACCGGCTCAGGCAGGACGGCAAGCTCCAGTTCGCCGACGCGTCGCTCGAGTCGGGCGTCGGCGGCGTGCAGGCCGTCGGCTTCTCGGCCGTCGCGGGCGACGTCAACGGCGACGGGCTGCTCGACGTCTACGTCACCTCCTACAACCGCTACGGGCAGGTGACGCCCGACTCCTGGTTCCGCGCGACGAACGGGACGCCCAACCTCCTCTTCGTCAACCGGGGCGGCGGCGAGTTCCGCGAGGAGGCGAAGAAGTGGGGGCTCGACGACTCGCGCTGGTCTTACGCCGCGCAGTTCGCCGACGTCGACGGCGACGGCCGGCAGGACGTCTACGTCGCCAACGACTTCGGCGAGAAGGCGATGTACATCAACCGCGGCGACCGCTTCGTCGACGAGGCGAAGGAGCGCGGCGTGCTCGACCCCGGCAACGGCATGGGCGTCTCCTTCGGCGACTACAACAACGACGGCCTGCTCGACGTCCACGCCTCGAACATGAGCTCGACCGCCGGCAACCGCATCCTCGCGCGCCTGTTCCCGAATCAGGAGCCGCAGGAGAACGTCCTGAAGAAGCTGGCCGCGGGCAACAACCTCTTCGAGAACACGGGCGGCGGCAGGTTCAAAGACGTGACCTCGGAGGTCGGCGGCTTCGGCGGCGGGTGGGCCTGGGGCGGCGGCTTCATCGACTTCGACAACGACGGCTGGGAGGACATCTACACGCCGAACGGGTTCATCTCGGGCAAGTCGATGAAGGACACTTGAAGCCACTTCTGGCGTCAGGTCGTGACGCACGCCAACGACGGCAAGGAAGAGAAGGGCGCGCTACGCGCCGACCAGAATCAACTGATGTTCGGCGAGGGCTTCTCCTTCAGCGGCTACGAGCGCGACCCGCTCTACCTCAACACGGGCGCGAAGAAGTTCATCGACGTCTCGGGCGTCTCCGGCATCGACTCCATCACCGACGGGCGCGCGGGCGTCTTCGCCGACTTCGACAACGACGGCGACCTCGACGTCTTCATGACGGTCATCCAGGGGCAGTCGCACCACCTCTTCCGCAACAACGTCGGGCAGGACAACAACTGGCTCCGCGTCGCGCTCGAAGGTGGCAAGGCTTCGGGGCGCGACGCCTTCGGCGCGGTCGTCCGCGTGAAGACCTCGGCCGGGACGCTCACCAAGATCAAGTCGGGCGGCTCGGGCTTCATCTCCGAGCACGACCCGCGGCTCCTCTTC
>DASVSK010000937.1:0-6748 GCA_036388135.1 Pyrinomonadaceae bacterium
AGGCTCCGAGCGCGACGAGTTTATATTGCAGCCCGGCGCTTAGCAACGGCGCTTAGCAACGGTGCTTACGGGCGGGCCGGTCGGTCTTCCGCCGGGCGCTTCCACGCTTCCCGCCCGCGGGCTCTGAGGCCGGATGCCCGGCGCAGTAGTCTCAACAGCGCCTTACGTGCGGCAAAAGCTTGTCGCTTCCGCGCGCTTGAGTCAACATACGACGCCGGGCGTTAGCCGCCCCGATGCGCGAGGATGGGAATGAAGATTATAGAGGAACCGTTTACCGCCGCGGCGGAGCTGGCAAACATTCCAATCGCGTTCGAGGTCGAGAGCGTGTTCGACGTGTCGGCTCGGGACGGCGGTCTCGGCGGGTTGGTCTTGTCGGAGCGCAGGCTCGATGTCCCATACGTGAAGGACTACGACAGGGCGGAGGGAGAAGGTCCCGCGCAATGGGCTCGGCGCTTCGACGTGTCGAACTGGGGGCTGATAGGGGCGCACTTGGACGGCGCGCGGGTCGGCGGGGCGGTCATAGCCTTCAACACCGAGGGCGTCAACATGCTGGAAGGCCGCGGGGACCTCGCCGTCCTGTGGGACATACGGGTCTCACCGCAGGCCCGCGGGCGGGGCGTCGGCTCCGCACTCTTCCGGGCCGTGGAGGCGTGGGCCGCTGCCAGAGGCGTCAGGCAGCTCAAGATCGAGACACAGAACATCAACGTGCCGGCGTGCAGATTTTACGCCCGACAGGGGTGTGTACTCGGCGCAATCAACCGCTTCGCGTACAACGAACTCCCGGACGAAGTTCAGTTACTCTGGTACAAGAACCTCCCGCCGCCGGCCGTCTGACGGCGGCACGCGCCCGACGCCCCGTCACGAAACCTCCCGCGTGCCCCGGACGTCGGCGCGGGTGATGCCGGGTTTTAGACGGCCTTTGCCTGTGAGGTTAGAGGATGGTCTCTTTAGCGCAACACACTCCGCGGCCGGCGCTTAAAGTCTCGCGCGGCGAAAGAATCACGTCTATTCACCCGCGTAGCTGATCTCTTGTCGGCGGATGTGAAGGCCGGCGAGGACGAGTGCGAGCGCGGTGAAGACGAGCAGGCTGGGGACGGAAATCCAGGCGGGCGTCGGCTCGGCGAGCACGGCGAAGGGGCCTGCCGGCGGGGGGACGGGCGCGAGCGAGTGAAGGTAATGAATGACACTCACCTTCTTGAGCAACGGCGGCAGCAGAAAGTTAATCCACTCCCAGCCGTAGATCAGCAACGCCGGGACGACCGGGTTTCTGAAGAACAGACCTACGATCAGAAAAACCGCCCCGTAACCGACGCACGCGAGCACCGTGATGCCGGCGTACGTGAGCGCCTGCCCGAGGCCGGGGCCGTCGAAAACATACTCCGTGCTCTGTGACGGGAAGAGCCCGAAGTAGAGCAGGGCGAACGAGCCGAGCGTCGAGACGCCGAACAGCGTGACGGTCGCCGCCAGCCCCGACAGGTATTTCCCGACGACGAGCACCTCGCGTCGCACGGGCGCGAGAAAGTAGTAGTGCAAGCTCCGGTCGACGACCTCGCCGCGAAACAGATTCATGAAGACCCACGCGCAGCCGAAGAAGAGGAGCGTGCGCAGGATGAGCCCCCCGTAGATGAGGGAGTAGGCGATGCTCATCTCCGCGAATTCCTCAGTCTCACCACCCGCGGACGGCAAGAAGACGACGACCGCCGCGAGCACCGCCAGCGGCAGCCCCGCGAGTGTGTAGAGCAGCAGGGCGCGGCGGCCGAGGAAGTTCCTCCCGAGTTCGAGGCGCAGGACGGCGAGCGTCTGCCGCGCCCGGAGCGACCAGTCAGGGTTCGCCGCCTCGCCGCCCCCCGCGACACGCTTCTCCGTAGTCTCGGCCGTTGAACTCAACTTACGCTCCCTCCTTCGGAACTGATCAGGTACCGGTAAACGGCGTTCAGGTCGTCGTCCGCCGGGGCGACCGACTCGACCTGGAGGTTGTTCTCCGTCACGAGGCGGTTGAGCAGCAGGTAGAAGTCGTCCGGCCGGCGCGTCTTGACGAACAGCCCCCGCCGGTCGTCGTGGACGCGCGCCTCGACGACGTGCTCGTGCTCGAAGAGGCGCGCGGCTAAAACCTGCGGGCGGTCGCAGCGCACGAGGATTTGCATCGGGTGCTCGTCGATCTCGTCGCGCACGCCGTGCACGTCGCCCTCGGCGACGACGTAGCCGTTGTGCATCAGCACGACGCTGTCGGACATCATGTCGACTTCGTGCAGGATGTGGCTTGAGATGACGAGGTACAGGCCCTCCGCCGCGAGCGACTGGAACAGGCGGATGATCTCGGCGCGCGCCATCGGGTCGAGTCCATTCAGCGGCTCGTCGAGGACGAGCACGGAAGGGTTATGCGCAATCGACTGCGCGAGCCGGATGCGCTGCCTCATGCCTTTGCTGTAGCCCGCCACCTTGCGCCCGGCCGCGTCCTGCATCGACACGCGTTCGAGCGCCGCCTGCGTCAAGTCCCGCACCTCCCCCCTCGCGTAGCCGTGGACGCTCAGGTAGAACTCGACGAACTCGCGCCCCGTCATGCCGCGCGGGAAGGAGTCGAACTGCGAGCAGTAGCCCACTTTGCGGAAGAGTTTTTCCGGGTCGTGCGGGCTCGTGCCGAGCACGCTGATCGTCCCGCGCGTCGGCCGCAGCAGCCCCGTCATCAGGTTCATCAGCGTCGTCTTGCCCGAGCCGTTCGGGCCGACGAGGCTCGTGATGCCGGGCGCGATGGACAGGTTGACGCGGTTGACGCCGAGTATCTCGCCGTAGAACTTCGAGACGCCCTCGAAGACGATCATCCCCCCGGCGTTCGTTGTCCGTATCGTCATTTGATCACTTCGTAAGCGCGGACTTTGCGCGAGAGCAGCCAGAGACAGACGAGGCAGATTAGAGCGACCGCCAGCCAGCAGGCCCACAGCGGCGGCTCGCGGAACACGACACCGATGAACCTTCTGCTCCACCCGTCCCCAATGGGGTATAAGTTACTCACCTCCCGCGTGAAGTGACCGAAGAGCCCGCGCCAGATGTTCTTTATCAACGCCGCGGGGCTCATCAGGTTCCCCACCCGCGTCATGAACAGGGCGTTGACGATTTCGCCGAAGGCGGACGGGATGAAGAACACGCCGAGCAGCGCGCCGCCGGCCACGACGCGCCAACGCACCCACGCCGATATAGCCAGCGAGAGCAGCGAGAGCAGCACTATCCAGACCATGCTCCCGACGAAGATCGCCCCCGCAATCCACCAATTCGACGCCATCCAGCCCGCGCCTTCGAGATACGCTTGCAGGAGGAAGAGCAGGAGTCCCGGCACCCACGTCACGAGCGACAGCAAAATACCGAGCACCGTCATCTTGCCGAGCACGTATTCGGCGCGCGAGAACGGGCGGCACAGGTAGAGCGGCAGGGCGTTATTCGCCAGGTCGCGCGAGACGAGCGCGGGGCCGACGAGCACCGTGAGGATGAAGGCGAGCCAGCCCTGAACCTCGACGAAGTGCCGGAAGAACGACGCGTCAATCGGCAACAACTCGCGCACGTCGATCTGCATGAGCGCGATGACGTTCGTGTTGTGATGCAGGTAGACCAGAATCGCCGCCACGAGGGGGTAGATGAAGCACAGGCAGAAGGCCGCGGTAAAGAACTTCGACCCGAACACGTCGCGCAGCGCGTAGCGCGGGAGGACGAGAAAGCGCGCCCACTCCGGCGTGAGCCCGCCCTCGTACTGCCGGTAGCTGTTTTCAAATACGGCCATCGCCGTCCCCCCCTCCGGCCGCGCCGTCCCCTTCGCCTTCCATCGCCTTGAGGAAAATGTCTTCGAGCGAATCGCGCTTGTAGTTCAACCGGCGAATCTGAACCTGCCGCTCGAAGGCAAGGCGGTAAAGGTCGTCTATCTCCACGCCGTCCTGCATCACGAGCTTGATGCGCCGCTCGCCCGCGAGCGCGTACTCGCAGCCCAACCCGCCGATTGCTTCGGCGAACGCCGCGCGGTCGCCCCCGCGCGTCTCAAGCTCGATGAACTTGCGGTTGGCCTTGCGCTCTTCGTCGAGGTTGCAGTTGGCGGCGATGCGCCCGTCCTTCAGGACGAGAATCTCGTCGCAGCATTCCTCTACGTCGCGCAGCAGGTGTGACGAGAGCAGGATGCGCGCCCGGCCGCTGTCGCGTATCTCCTGAATTAGGCGAATCATGCGCGCCCGCGTCGGCGGGTCGAGCCCGTTCGTCGGCTCGTCCAGAATGAGCAGACGCGGCCCGTGAACGATGGCCTGCGCGAGTTTGGCGAGCTGCTTCATGCCGAGCGAATAGGTGTCGACCGGGCGGTAGCGCGCCTCGCCCAGACCGACGTAGAAGAGCGCCTCGTGCGCGCGTTCGAGCGCCGCTTCGGAAGGGATGCCGGAGAGTTCGGCCATCAGCCGGACGAAGCGGACGCAGGACATTCCGGCGATGAACGAATCGCGCTCCGGCATGTAGCCGACCGCCGCGCGGAGGCTCCTGGCGTTCGTCGCGACGTCTTCTCCGAGTATGCGCACCGTGCCGGAGCCGGGCGCGTGAAAGCCGAGCAGCGTGTGGATGAGCGTCGTCTTGCCCGCGCCGTTCGGGCCGAGCAGGCCGACGGCGCGACCCTTGACCGACCCGCTCAAATCCTTCAGGATCGCCCGCCCCCCGAACGTGACACTCAGACCGTTGAGTTCGATGACAGGGTTCATAAGCCGTTGGGACTCTCTACGATCTCAAGCGCAAGGGGGGTTCAAATAAAATTGTGCGGGCAGAGGACTCATCCTCTGCCCGCGAGGGCGTGCCGTTAAAGCAGGCGGGTGAACGATTCCCCCGCCTGCACTCCCCTTCGTCGACGCTCTTCAGTTTCCCGGATTCAACGCCCCCGCTCGTCCTTCTCGCCCATCGCGTTCATCAGAATGTTTTGCATCGCGAACGCGTTCGGCAGACCGAGCAGGCTGTCGGGGCTTAACCCGAACGGCCCGCCTTCGGTGTTCGCCGCGAGCGTGATGCGGTCGCCCTGCGCGTAAGCGTAGGCCAGGGTCGGCGGCATCTCGGCGGAGGCGGCGAGCGCCCCCCGCTGGCTCTCAGGCGCGCGCTCCGCCAGCGGGCGAAGGACGGGCGCGAGGTCGTGGTAGAGAATCGCGGAGAAGTTTGCGTTCCCGTCGGCCGGCATCGTCTCTCTGAAGCGCGACGAGCGCAGGAGTGTGTTGCCGGATTCGCGGTACTTCAAGGCTCGGTCGAGCAGCGCGCGGCTCGGCGTGACGACGAGGTAGCCGTTCACGAAGGTGTAGTGTACTTCGAGTCCCGAGCCGGCCGAGCGCAGGGTGTAAATCGTGCGTCCGCCTTCGGTCGTGTTCTCCCAGCGCAACCCGCCCTTGCCGCCGAGCGTCGCCCAGGCGTTCAGCTTCTCGACCACGCGCTCAAGCGACCCCTGCATGTGCGTTTGGTCGCCCACCTCAAGAATCATCTTCCAGGAGGGTGTCGGGAGCAGCGGGCCGTCGACGGCGAAGGCGAACTCGCCGCCCAGGGGCGCGGCCAGGTCGCGCCGGACGTCGATGCCCTGCTGGGCCTCTATCTCGCGCAGTTGGCGGCGCAGATCGGGCTGTACGGTTTCGAGGAAGCCGAGCAGGTCGTCGACGAGCAGCGCGGGTTCCTTGACGACGAAGGCGGTCGCCACGTTCGCCTCCGGCGAGACGAACTCAAGCGCGCCCATCGCACCCGGCGCGGCGAGCCACGAGGCGATTCCGCGGCGCGGCTCGTTGAAGGTGAGCACGGCGCGGCTCTGCGTCTTCTCGTTCAAATCCTTCTGCTCGACGACGAGGTGTTTAAGGCTCGCCAGTCCGAGTCGGCGGAAGCCTTCGCCGCGCTCCGCGCCGCGCGAAAGGATTCCGTCCTCGCCCGAAAGGATTCCGTCCTCGCGCGCGACCTGACCGATGAGTTTTTCAAGGTCGGCGGCGACCACGAGCCCCGCGCCCTCGCGGTAGATTTCGGCAAGACGCGCGTGGAAAGACGTTCCGACGAAGCGGTTCGCGCCGGAATTGTTGAGCGTCGTCGCAAGCCTACGCAGGCTTTCGATTTGCGGCGACGCGGCGAAAAGGTCTTGGCGAACCCAGACGTAGATTTCACCTTCACCGCCAGCGCCGCCCGACTGCGGGGCCGCCGCCAGCGGGTCTTCAAGGATGCGAATCGCCGGGCCGTCCTCGCCTTCGCGGGCGAACCGGGCGACCTGACCTTCGAGGTACGGGCGGAAGTCAGACGCGTTCTTCAGCTCGCCGAGAACGAGGATGTTGCCGGGCTCGTTTTTCGCGTCCAGACCCGCGCTGACGACCACCTCGTCGCCGAGGTGCGCGCCGAACTCGCGCACGCGTTCGATGATCTGGTCGGCCCCCGCGCCCCGCCCTTCGCGCCCTTCGTTCTTCCACCACTCTTTGAGCGCGGGGTTCTGGTTGATGCGCTCCTGCATGACGCGGTGCGAGTCGGCGAGCCTCTGGCTCAGGTTGGGAAGCGCGGCGTAAAGGACGGTGCCTTCGGGCACGACGTCGAGGAAGCGCGACGAGTAGCGCACGCCGGGGCGCGGGACTCGCGCGTCGATGTCCTGCCACAGCCCCGTCAACTCCGCGGCCAGTTGCGTGTAGCGCGCGGCGTTGCGGCTCCATGCGACTTCCTGCGTGAGCGGGACGGTTTCGAGGCGCGCGTCCGACGTCACCTGATCGCCGGGGTGCAACACGTCGTCTTTGCC
>DASVSK010000938.1:0-1796 GCA_036388135.1 Pyrinomonadaceae bacterium
CGCTCGTAAGAAGCCTTGCGCCGGACGGTCTCCAGCGTCTCGCGGTGGCGCGCGAGCAGGGGCCGGAAGCGCCGCTGCACCTCCTCGCCGGTGGCTACCTCGTCGAGCGTGCGCACGCTCAGCTCGCGGATGACCCACTCGACGAACTCGTCGTCGACGTTCTCGATGACCTGCATCAGTTGGAGCGCGGGCTCGCGCAGCTCGACCGGCTGCGCGGCCGACTCGTAGAACGCGCCGTCGATGGTGTGCGCCCAGCCGACGAGCGGGTCGAGCGAGGGGTCGCGGAAGCCGAAGTCAGCCTCGGCCACGCGCGCGATGAACTCGGTGCAGGACTTGCTCTCGGCGTCCCAGAACTTGCGCCCCGACGTGTCTGCGCGGAAGTGCGCCTCGTCCTCGGGCGAGAGGAAGGCCGACTGGTGGTGGTCGAACCACCACGTCAGGCGCTCGGAGGGGCTGTACTTGAAGTCGACGATGGCGTTCTCGTCGCCGTCGAACATCCCGCCGTCGAAGAGCGCGCCGGCCGTGTGCAGCAGCGGGGCGTAGGCGACCTCGGTCGAGGCCCCGGCGCGCGAGAGGTAGAACCGCGTGAAGACCGCGGCGGAGGCCACGCCGTCGAAGCAGTGGCCGTGGTAGAGCAGGCGTAGTCTCATCCTTTATGAAGCCGGTCGAAAAATTAAGCTCGGAGAAAGCGGGACATCATAACAGCCGCCCGCGCCCCGCGCCAAAGAACGGCGGGCGGAATCAGCAGCCAGCAGGCAGCGGGCAGGAGAAGTTTGCGGCGGCGGGAATTGAGTCGCCGAAGGGAAGATTTAACCGATGAGACAAGGCTAAATGCGAAAGGGTTCTGGGCGTTGGGTGCAGGGTTCCGGCCTGTCTCGACCGGAGCCCTGCACCCTGCGCCCAAAACCCTCAACCCCCGGAGCGGGGCGGCGGCCTACTGTTTCCGCGCCTCGGCCTTCGGCTCGTCCGCGCAGGGCTCGGCGGCGCTCCGCTCCGCGATGCCGAGCCGCTCGCGGATGAAGCGTTCGACGTCCTTCTCGATCAGCTCGCCGCCGACGACCCAGGCGCGCTCCGTCAAGACCTCGCCCGTCTTGTTGAGCTTCGCGGGCTCAAGGAAGACGTTGAAGGGCGAGCCCCAGCGGCGCGTGTCGCCGCACGCCTGCCGGTAGCCGTAGTGCGTCGTCTGCTCGCGCGCCGAGGCCGCCTCCGACTCGACGACGACGGGGAAGGGCGCGCCGCCCTGCGTCTCGAAAAACTTCCGCGAGTCGTCGGCCGGGGCGTACTCGCTGACGCCGACGACCTCGAAGCCCTCGGCCTTGTACTTCTCGTAGAGCCTCAAGACGGTCGGCGCTTCCGCCTTCCAGTTCCCGCACCACGGCGCGAAGTAGACGACCATCACGAGCTTCTTGCCCTTCGCCAGCTCGCGCAGGGAGACCGGCGCGCCGTCCTTCAGGCTCTTGAACGTCCAGTTCTTGTAATCGACCTTCTGCTCCAGAATCGGGGCCCACTCGTGCCCGTCCTCTCTCCTCATCTGCGTGCCGCCCTGCGTCGCGCCCTGCGCGGCGGCTGGTTGGCCGCCCTGAGCGGCCGGCGTCGGGCTGCCCTGCGGGCCGCTCTGAGCGCCAGCCTGCGCGCGCGCGGGGTGCGCGGACGCGAGCGCGAAGAGGACGGCGACGGCGACGGCGCGGCCGAGGTTCTTTAACATACTGCTTCTCTCCCGTCTGCGTGGTCGGGGCGTTTAACTGGAAGGGCGCGCCGGCTCACTCGCCCTTGAGTGTGGCGGCGGCGGTCGCCTG
>DASVSK010000939.1:0-1663 GCA_036388135.1 Pyrinomonadaceae bacterium
GGCGCAGACGGCGCCTTTTTTTATTTTTGGCCTCGTTTCGCCGACGGCGGCTTGCCCCGCCGCTTCAGCCGCCCCCGAGCCTCTGACAGTCCGCAGCCGACCCCGCTCATCCCGAAACATCGTCCGTGCTATCATCCCGGCTCGTGAGAAAGATTCTGACGGCAGCCGAGATGCGCGAGGTCGACCGCCTGACCACCGAGCGGTTCGCCGTCCCCTCCCTGCTTCTGATGCAGGCGGCGGCCGACGCCTCCGCGCGGGAAATTGCGGCGCATTTCTCACACGACCTCGGGCGAAAAACCTTTCAAATCCTCTGCGGGCGCGGCAACAACGGCGGCGACGGCGCGGCGCTGGCGCGCGCGCTCTGGACGGCCGGCGCGCGCGTGGACGTCGTCCTCTTCGGCCGCGCCGAGGAGACGAAGGGCGACGCGCGCACCAATTTCGAGATCGCCCGCCGACTCGCGAGCTTCGACGCGGGCTCCGGCCACCGGCCGCCGCCGCTCTCCTTCGTCGAATGTGCGGAGGTCGCGGCCTGGGAGACGGTCGCGAGCGCGCGCCACGGCTACGACGTGATCGTGGACGCGCTCTTCGGGACGGGGCTCACGCGCCCGCTCGAAGGCGTCTTCGCTAAGGTCGTGGCGCACCTCGAACTGCTCCGCGGCGCGCGGAACCATTCGGGGCACTCCGCGCCGCTCTTCGTCTCGCTCGACGTGCCTTCGGGGCTGAACGCCGACTCCGACGCGCCGCACGGGCCCGCCGTCCGCGCCGACCTGACGGTTACCTACACCGCCCCTAAGCCCGCGAACGTGCTGCCGCCGGCCTCCCACTTCAACGGCCGCCTCGTTGTCGCCGACATCGGCTCGCCGCCCGCGCTCGTCGATGCCGCCCCTTCCAGACTCTTCCTCGCCGAGCGGCGGGACGCGCGCGCGTGGCTCGAAGCGACGCGCTACGCGCCCGACTCTTACAAGAACACCCACGGCCACGCGCTGGTCGTCGCGGGCTCGCGCGGCATGACGGGCGCGGCCGTGCTCTGCGCGGACGCCGCGATGTCGGCCGGGGCGGGGCTCGTCACGCTGGCCGCGCCGGAGTCGGCGATGCCGGCGGCCGCGGCGCGCCTGATGCGGGAGGTGATGACGGTTCCTTTGAGGGAGACCGAGGGCGGGAGCGTCAGCGCGTCCGCTTCGGGGCAGTTGGAGGGTTTGCTTGAGCGCGCGAGCGTCGTCGCCGTCGGCTGCGGGCTCACGCGCGAGTCCGAGTCGACGCGCAGGTTCGTGCGCGAGACGGTCGAGCGGCGGCGGATGCCCGTAATCGTCGACGCCGACGGCCTCAACGCGCTCGCCCCCTGGCCCGCCGAGCTGCGCGGCACTCGCGAGGCACCCATAGTCCTGACACCGCACGCGGGCGAGATGCTGCGCCTGCTCGGCTCGTCGGACCGGGCGACACTCGACGGGCGGGCGCGGGTCGTCGCCGAGTTCGCCGCCGCGCACCAGCTCCACGTCGTCCTCAAGGGGACGCGCGCGCTCGTCGCCGCGCCGGACGGCCGCGTCTTCGTCAACCCGACCGGAAACGCCGGCCTCGGCACCGCCGGGTCGGGCGACACGCTCACGGGCGTCATCGCGGGCTTCCTCGCGCAGGAGTTCGCGGGAGGGAGGAAGGACGCGCTGGC
>DASVSK010000940.1:0-1986 GCA_036388135.1 Pyrinomonadaceae bacterium
AGCGACGACATCGACGTCCGCGAGTGTACGACCGTCGGGGAGTTTGACGAGTGCGTCCGTTTGCAGCGCGAGGCGTTCGGGCTGCCGGACCTGGAGCTGTCGCCGCGCCGCCACCTGATCGTCGCGCGCAGCGCGGGCGGCTTCGCGCTCGGGGCCTTCGCGGGCGAACGTCTGGTCGGCTTCGTCCTCAACCAGTTGGCCGCCCGCCGACGGCCCGAGACCGGCGCGGAGGAGACAATCGGCTACTCGCACATGATGGCGGTGGCGAAGGACTACCAGAACCGCGGCGTCGGCGCGCGCCTGAAGTGGGCGCAGCGCGCGCGCGTGCTCTCGGAGGGGCGGCGCTTCATACGCTGGACGTGGGACCCGGCGCAGGCGCGCAACGCGCACTTCAACCTCAACCGCCTCGGCGTCGTCGTCCGCCGCTACGCGGTCAACTACTACGGCACGGACTACTCGACCGTCACGGGCAGGTTCGCCGAGCCGCTCGGCCTCGACAGCGACCGCCTCGTCGCCGGGTGGGAGCTCGACTCGCCTCGCGTAGAGGCGCTCGCCCGCGGCGAGAGTCCCGAGCCGCGCGGCGAGCCGGCCGCCGCCGTCACGATTCCCCCCAACTGGGGCGCGCTCGTCGGCGAAGACCCGGCCGCCGCCCGCGCCGAACTGCTCCGCGTCCGCGGCGAGTTTCAGAACGCCCTCGCCGCCGGGCTCGTCTGCGCCGGCTTCGACCGCGACCCCTCCGGCCCGAGGTACCTTTTTTATGGTGAATGGTGAATGGTAAATGGTAAATGGTAAAAGGAGAACGCCTTCAGCCATTCACCATTTACCATTCACCATTCACCACGAACTATTCACCCCGAAGCATATGTCATTTACGCGCTTCGACCGATACGTCGACCGGCACGCGCGCTCCTTCACGGAGCGGCTGCAAGACCTGTGTCGCATGCCGTCGGTGGCGGCGCGCGGGACGGGGATGCGCGCGGTGGCGGAGAAGGTCGAGCAGATGTTGCAGCGCGTGGGGGCGGGCACGCGCGCCTTCAAGCTCGGCAGCGGCTTCCCCATCATCTACGGCGAGTGCGGCGCGGGCTCGCGCTGCTTCGTCGTCTACAACCACTACGACGTCCAGCCCGTCGGGCAGTTGACCGACTGGAGTTCCGGGCCGTTCGCGGCCGTCGTCACGGACGGCGTGCTCCTCGCGCGCGGCGCGTCGAACAGCAAGGGCGACCTGGTCGCGCGCGTCGCGGCGGTCGAGGCGTACCAGAAGACTTACGGGAAGCTCCCCGTCTGCCTGCGCTTCGTCGTCGAGGGCGAGGACGGCCTCGCCAGCCCGAGCCTCTACCGCTTCGCGGCGGAGAACGCCGAGCTGCTGCGCGCCGACGGCTGCATCTGGGACGACGGCTACAAGGACACCAAAGACCGCCTCGTCATCAACCTCGGCTTCAAGGGCATCGCCTTCCTGGAGCTGCGTGCGTACGGGGCGCGCACGGACCTCCACTCGAAGTGGGGCGGCATCGTCCCGAACCCGGCGTGGCGTCTGGTGCAGGCGCTCTCGACCGTCGTCTCGCCCAAAGGCGTCATCACCATCGACGGCTTCTCCTCGCACGTCGCGCCGCTGACGTCCGAAGACCGGCAGATGCTCAAGACCGTCGAGCTGGACGAGGCGGGGTTGCGCCGCGAGTTCCGCATCGGCGGCTGGCTGCACGGGATGACGGGGAGGGAGCTGGCGAAGGAGCTGATCTTCGGCCCGACCTGCACCATCTGCGGCATCCGCACCGGCCACACCGAGGCGGGCGCGAAGACCGTCCTGCCGGGCGCGGCGACCGCGCGGCTCGACTTCCGGCTCGTCCCCGACCTCACCCCCGCGCTGGTCGTCGAACTGCTCCGCCGCCACCTCGACCAGCGCGGCTTCCAGGACGTCGAGATCAACGAGCTGGGCTCCGCGCCCTACGCCAAGTCGTCGCCCTCCTCGATGGTGGCGCGCGCGGCCAT
>DASVSK010000941.1:0-5914 GCA_036388135.1 Pyrinomonadaceae bacterium
GTCGTCCCGCCGTTCGAGCCCGTCCCGCCCGAGCCCGAGCCCCCCATCACGACGTAAAGCTCGTTGCCCAAGGTGACCAGCGTGCGGCAGTAGGTCTCAAGCGCCGCCCACGGGCCCTGATTGTTGTCGGGCGACTGCGGCATCATGTTCGTCATCAGGAAGGTCGAGGAGTTGTCGGCGACCGTGGCGGTGCGGTCGGCCGACGGGCAGTGGTGGCCGCGGTCGAAGCCGGAGCCCGTGTAGTCGCTCGCCTGCACCTGGTACCAGCCGGCGGGCAGGCCGGCGTCGGCGCGGAAGTCGTCCTGGCGCGGCGCGCTGCCCAGCCACGTCGAGCCGAGGTGCCAGCTCACCCAGTTCGGCCGCCCCTTGTCGCGGTGGTAGGAGACGGCGTACTGCGGCTTGTCGAGCAGGTAGTTGGTCGGCTGGTTGACGTCGGCGACGGCGTTCGAGGGGTTGCCCATCGTCAGGTGGACGCTCACGGGCGGCGGGGCCGCGTAAGGGTTGACGGTGACGTTGTCGATGTTGACGCGGTTCGCGCCGCCCGACACCTTGCGTATCGAGAGGCGCACCGCGCCCGCCGAGTTGACGTTGAAGCTCGCCGTCTGGAGCGTCGTCGACGAGGTGCTCACCGTCGAGCCGACCTTCGCGTAGCTCGCGCCCGCGTTGGTCGAGACCCACAGCTCCCACGACGAAGCGCCGTCGGTGCCGAAGGCCGCGTGCTGGACGGTGACGGTGGCGGCCGAGGCGAAGTCGAAGCCGCTGCTGACGGAGCCCGTGTTGCGTATGCGCGCCGAGGCCGCGCCCGTCTTGCGGTCGGTCGAGAGGTTGCCGACGAGCGCGTCGTCGAAGTACCACCAGCCGGTCGTGAGGAAGACGTCGGCGGCGGCGTAAGAGGTCTTCGAGCCGCTCTCGAAGCCTTCGGTCGAAGCCTGCGCGGCGGCGCGGCGCGGGGGCATGGCGAGTGCGGCGAGGATGGCGAGCGCGCAGGCGAGCGCGGCCGTCTGGCGGAAAGCTCTCATCGAAGGGTTCTCCTCAAAGGCGTGTTCGGACGTGGAGGGACGTGCGCCGGGCAGGGCGCGTGGTCGATGCGGGTTCGGGCGCGTCCCGCGAACGGGGTCGCGCGCTCCTCGGGCCGGTGAGAATGGGCAACACTAACGGGGCAAGCGGGGCCGAACTTTAAACGTTACCGCCGCCGCTTTCAAGCAAAACGGCGCGGGCGGGCGTCGCCCCCGGCCGGCGCTCGCCCTCACGCGCCCGGGCGGGAAACGTTTATACTCGTCGGCGACACCGAACGGGGGGGTGAAAACGGAATGATACTTGACGCCTTCAGGCTGGACGGAAAGGTGGCGCTGGTGACGGGCGCGTCGGCGGGACTGGGCGCGGCCGTCGCCGTCGCGCTCGCGGAGGCCGGGGCCGACGTGGCCTGCCACGGCAACACGCGCGCGCCCGACGCCACCTGCGCGCTCGTCGCGGGCGCGGGCCGCCGCCGCCTCGGCGTGACCGGCGACCTCTCCGACCAGGAGACGCCGCGCCGCCTCGTCTCAAGCGTGCTGGAGGAGTTCGGCCGCCTCGACGTGCTCGTCAACAACGCGGGCACCATCCGCCGCGCGCCCGCCGCCGACTACTCGGAGGAGGACTGGGCCTCTGTCATCGAGGTCAACCTCTCGGCGGTCTTCCGCCTCTCGCAGCTCGCCGGCCGCCACATGATCGGGCGCGGCTCGGGCAAGATCGTCAACGTCGCCTCGCTGCTCTCCTTCCAGGGCGGCGTCACGGTCCCGGCCTACGCCGCGTCGAAGGGCGGCGTGGCGCAGTTGACGAAGGCGCTGGCGAACGAGTGGGCGTCGAAGGGGGTCAACGTCAACGCCGTCGCGCCGGGTTACATGCGCACCGACAACACGGCCGCGCTCCAGGCCGACGAGAACCGGAGCCGCCAGATACTCGAACGCATCCCGGCGGGGCGCTGGGGCGAGGCGCGCGACCTGGCCGGCGCGGCCGTCTTCCTCTCGTCGCCCGCGAGCGACTACGTCAACGGCCACGTCCTCGTCGTCGACGGCGGCTGGATGGGGCGGTAAAGAAGGGATGAGGGGTGAAGGGTGAAGTGACGGCGATACGGCGTTCCCTTCATCCTTCATCCATCCGGGTAAGCGCATGACTACTTTGACGCAGAGACTGTTCGCGCTTGAGCCGCAGTACCGCGAGCGCGTGTGGGGCGGGCGGCGGCTCAAGCCCGCCGACCCGCCGGTGGGTGAGGCGTGGGTGGCCTTCGGCGAGAGCCGCGTGCGCGGGGGCGCGCACGCGGGGCGGACGGTGGCCGAACTCGCCGCGCTTTACGGCGCTCAACTACTCGGCAGCGAGGTGGCCGCCGCGCACGGGACGCGCTTCCCCCTGCTCGTCAAGCTGCTCGACTGCGCCGACTGGCTCTCGGTTCAGGTTCACCCCGACGACGAGCAGGCCGTGCGCCTCGTCGGCCCCGGCGAGTACGGCAAGTGCGAGGCGTGGCACTTTCTTGAGGCCGAGGAGGGCGCGACCATCTACGCGGGCGTGAGGCCGGGGACGAGCAAGGCCGAGCTTGAGCGCGCCATCCGCGAAGGGCGCGTCCTCGAAGTGGCCGAGCGGCTGGAAGTCACCGCCGGGCAGACGCTCTTCATCCCGGCGGGCACGCTGCACTCGCTCGGGCCGGGGCTCCTGCTCTACGAGTTGCAGCAGGCGAGCGACACCACCTTCCGCGTCTACGACTGGGGGCGGCCCGCGTCGGCGGGGCGGAAGCTCCACATCGAGGAGTCGGTCGAAGTCACAGACCCGCGCAAGGGCGCGGACGTCCACCCCGCGCCGGCGCTCGGGGGCACGTCCGCGGCGTCGGCACTCGCGTGCGACTACTTCGGGCTCGAAGTGGTGCGCGTGGCCGAGGCCGCCTTCGAGGGTGAAACCGACGCGCGCTCGTTCCACCTCCTCACCGCGGCCGAAGGGGACGCGGAGGTCTCATGCGGCGGCGAGACCATACGCCTGGGGCGCTTCGAGACGGCGCTGGTGGCGGCGGGGGCGGGCGCTTACGAGCTGCGCGCGGGCGCGGGCGTGTCGAAGGTGCTGCGGGCCAGCGTGCCGCCGCGTTCGCCCTGCGGAGAGTAGGCCCGCGGCCACAGTCCCGAGAGTCTCTTACTCGGCCTTCACCTTAAGAAACCATTCCAGAGCGTCCCGCGCTATCTCGGGCGGCACGGCGTGGCCGCCGTCGAACTCCCTGTACTCGACGCGGTAGCCCGCGCGCCTCGCCTGCGGGACGAGGCGGCGGCTGCAAACGTCTATCGGCAGCACGCGGTCGCGCGTGCCGTGCGAGACGAAGAGCGCGGGCGAGCCGCGCCTGCCCGCCGGCGACATGAAGCCCGGCGAGAAGGCGAGGACGTGCGTGAAGAGGTCGCCGTTCGTGACGCCCAAAGACAGCGCGTAAGAGGCTCCGTCCGAGAACCCGCCGACGGCGACGCGCGCGGCGTCGACCGCGTAACGGCCGAACGTCTGCGCCAGCGCGCGGTCGATGTAAGAGACGTCAGGGCCGTACCCGCCTTCGAGGACGTCCCACGTCCTCCCGCGCGAGTCCGGGACGAGCAGAATCAGCCCGGCCTCGTCCGCCAGCTTTTGCAGCAGCGGCAGTGTGTTGCGCGCGCCCCCGCCCGCGCCGTGCAGCATCAACATCAGCGGCGCGGGGCGTCCGGCCGCGCAGGCCGCGGGCACGTAGACGAGCCCGTCGCGCCCGCCTTCGAGCTTGAGTTGTTGCAGCCCCGAAGTGCCCGCGTCCGCGCCGCGGCCGGGGCGCGCCGTCAGCCGCCCCTCGGACGCCGCGCGCTTATCCGGAATCGACATCGCGCCCCCCGTCGAAAAATCCCCGCCCGCCAAACGCCCCACCCCGAAGGCGACGCCCGCGCCGACCAGACCCAGCCCGAGTCCGAGCACGCGCCGCCTCGTCATCCCCGACACGCCTTCGTCAGCTTCCCCGCCGCCCATCAGCCCGCAAACTAACACAGTAGAAGAATGACCCGGGCGCTTATTTTGACGCGGGCGGCGGTACAGTCGGCCGGGCAGGATTCGTGCGCTCATTTTGCCGCGCCCGGCGTGTTAGAATCTCGCCGCGGCCGATAGGATTTCGCCCCGGCGGGTACAACGGCGTGACGCGCCCGGGAATCAAATTTTTCGGCCGACGAGTTGCCGCGCCGCCGAATAAGTTTCAGCCGGTGCGGTCGAACGCGACCACCCATCTTGTAACATCCGGCATACTTTTTTCCTTGAAGACCTTCGGAGGGTTGATGATAAGTTCCAGCCGTAATCCCCTGCGCAACGTCGCCGCCTCCCTTTTCGCCGTCCTACTTCTGACAGCCGCCGCCGCCGCACAGGTCGAGCAGCACGGCGCGCCTTCCAACGTACGCATCAAGAATTTCGGCCGGATGGACGAGCGCTTCTACCGGGGCGCGGAGCCCAAGCGGCTCGAAGACTTCCGCGCTCTCAAGGAGTTGGGCATCGGCACCGTCATCGACCTCCAGGCCGAGCCCGAGCCCGAGGAGCGCGGGTGGGTCGAGTCGCTCGGGATGCGCTACGTCAACATCCCGATGGTCGAGAAGAAGTACCCGCGCCCCGAGTGGGTCTCGGCCTTCATGAAGACGGTTGACGACCCGGCGACGGGCAAGTTCTTCGTCCACTGCGCGGGCGGGCGTCACCGCACGGGCGCGCTGGGCGCGGTCTACCGCTTCGAGAAGTACGGCTGGGGCTACGAGCAGGTCTACGCCGAGATGAAGCAGTTCGACTTCTACACCTCCTGGGGGCACGGCGACTTCAAGACCTTCGTCCGGGACTACGCGCGGCAGGTCCAGGCGCGTCAACCCGAGCCGTCGGCCGCCGCGCACGCGGGCGCGGCCGAAGCCGTCTTCGGCGGGAAGAACTGAGGCGCGCGCAGACGCGGTAAGAAAGAAGGGGACGCTCCGTCGTGGGGCGTCCCCTTCTTCTTGCTTATACGTAGCTGTGGTCTGGCCGCCGCCGCCTCTTCGACCTCGGCCCCGCGGCGTCCGGGCCGCCGCCCGCTACTGGTAGAAGTAGGAGGTGTTCTTCTGCTGCGCCCACTCGACGCCGTCGATGTTCTTCGGGTCGGCGGCGAGCAGCTCTTCGCTCAGGCGGTCGGTGCTCATGTGCGGGCCGACGTCGACGAAGTAGACGACGCAGCCGGCCTCGCCCTCGCCGTCGGGGCGGTCGATGTTGCGCATCTCGGCGGTGAAGTCGTAACGCTTGAAGAGCTGGAGCAGCGCGTCCTGTGTCGTCCCGATGTTGGTCGTCTTGACGGTCAGCTCCATCGCGCGCGTGACCTGCTCCTGCTCGCGGTACTCCATCCCCCAGAGCAGCACCAGCACGAAGAGCGTCAGGATGACGGCCAGCTCCCACCGGCCGACGCCCGTCGCCAGCCCGATGGCGAGCGCCAGCAGGAGCACCGTAATCTCCTTCGGGTCTTTGATGTTGGTTCGGAAGCGCACGAGCGAGGCCGCGGCGAAGATGCCGAAGGCGCGCGCGGCCGAGTCGCCGACGACCATCATCAGCGCCGAGGCGACGACCGCCATCAGTATCTGCGTCTGCGCCACGAAGGGGTTGCGCTTGACGGTGCGCGAGAGTCGGCGCGGGCGGTAGGCGAGCATCGCCGTCAGCAGCGCCGCCAGCGCCAGCCGCACCGTCACCGTCGCGAAGGTCATCAGCAGGTCGCCCGTCTCGCCGGGCGAGGGCTGCGGCGGCGTCCCGCCCTCGCCGAAGATTTGTGAGAAAGGCGACGCGTCGTCGGCCGCGGCCGGAGTCGCCGACGGACGCGGCGCGGGCTCGCCGGCCGCGGCGGCCGCGGCGGCCGCGCGCCCCGCCTGCTGCCCCTGCTCGCGCGCGGACTGCTCCTGCCCGG
>DASVSK010000942.1:0-3723 GCA_036388135.1 Pyrinomonadaceae bacterium
GAGGAGCGCGCGGATGCGCGTGCGTGCGGACTGGCGGATGGCGTCGAAGCGCGGGCGCGCCTCGGAGCGCAGGGCGCGGTACTCGTTGCGCGTCTCGTCGAGTATCTTGCGCGTCTCGGCCGCCTGCCGCTCGTCGAGGTCGAGGTCGCGCCGCATCCTCTCGAACATCTGCTGGGAGCCGTGCCGGCCGCCGCGCCCGCCTTCGCGCGCCGCGCCCGCGCGCAGGCGGTAGGCGCTGTCTAAGAGCGCGCCCGTCGCGCAGCCGAGCGCGAAGACGGCCGCCACCGCGAGCCAGAGCTTGAGGCGTGTGGAGCCCTTCATCGCGCGGCCTCGCCTTCTTCACCGTCGATGATGGTCGAGAGCACGTCGTCGGGCGAGGGCGTCCGCGCGTCCGCGAAGACGACCTGCTCGATGTCGCCGTCGCGCTCGCCCAGGAGCGCCTCGCCGAGCCCGAAGCCGGCGACCGCCGCGCGCTCGCCCGCGCCCGACGAGAGGAAGAGCGCGAGCGCCAGCACCGCGGCGAGCCCCATGGCGGGCGCGGCGCGCAGCGCGACCGCGAAGAGCCCGAGCCAGCCGTCGCCCTCCTCGCGCCGCCGCCGCTCCGCCTCTATCGACGCGCGCACGCGCGCGTAGAGGAAGCCCGACGCGGCCACCGCCTCGGCCTCCGCCTCGCCCGCCGCCGAGGCGCGGACGACCTCGCGCGCGGCGCGCTCCAGTCGCTCCGTGCGGGCGCTCGCGATTTTTTCGCCTGCCATCTCTTTCACCTGCCTTCCGGCCGACGCCGCCGGCCGTACGCGGGCCGGGGCGGCGCTATAAAACCCCGCGGTCTCGAAAATAAAACCTCGCGGTCTCGAAAATAAAGACGCCCGCGCGCCCGCGCGGGTTACAGAAACCTCTCCAGCACGCGGCGCAGGTGGGCGCGGGCGCGGTGCGCGCGCACCTTGACCTTCGACGCCGTCCAGCCGTTGAGCCCCGCGATCTCCGCGACCGACAGCCCCTCGACGTCGAGCATGACGAGCACCAGCCTGTCCTCCGGGCTCAGGCGCGCGAGCAGCTTCGCGGCGAGGTCGCGCGAGACGGCCTGCCCCTCGGCGTCCGCGCCGTCGCGCAGGCGCGCGCGCAGCCGCTCGGACTCCTCCTCGTCCAGCTCGCTCAGCGCGCCCTCGGGTCGGCGCTTCTGGCGGCGCAGCTCGTCGTAGCAGGCGTTGAAGCTGATGCGCGAGAGCCAGGCGGCGAACGAGGCGTCGCGGCGGTTGGTGAACTCGCCGAGGGCGAAGAAGGCTTTGGTGAAGCTCTCCTGGACGACCTCCTCGATCTGGTGGCGCTCGCGGAAGAAGCGCGAGGCGATGAGCGCCACGCGGCGTCGGTGGCGCAGGAACAGCTCCTCGAAGGCCGGCTCGTCGCCGTCGCGCGCGAGCGCGGCCAGCTCGGAGTCCGGCACCTGCGGGCGCGCCGGCTCAGGGTTGTCCGCCATCTCTTCCATACGCCGTCGGCCGCCGCGCCCGTCCTTCTTCTACTTCACCGTGGAAAGGCAATAACTATCCCACCAAACCCCCGAAAAAAGAAAGTGGCGGCCCCGGAAGTTCGGGGCCGCCACCCGGCGTGCTTTGAACGTCTCACGCACCCGCGGGCTACTGAAGCTGCGTCTGTCCCTGCCTCGCCCCGCGGCGCGAGCGCCGCTGTTCGCGCTGCTGGCGGTCCGCGGCGAGCTGCGCCTTCTGCTCCGACGTCAGGACGTTGTACATCTCGTGCATCATCCGCGCCTGCGCCACCTCGCGCTCGACCTGCGCGTTGGCGCGCGCCTGCGCGGCCGCGCGGACGGCCGACTCGTCGAAGGCCCCGCCCGCGAACGGGTCGAATCCGCGCCGCTCGCCGCGCCGCTCGCCACGCTCGCCGCGCTGCGCGCTGAAGGTCGCCTCGTAGCGCTCGGCGATCTGGCGCATCTGCTCGCGCTGCGCGTCGGTCAGGTTGAGGCGCTCGAAGCGGCCCCCGCCGTGCATGCGGCCGCCGCGGCGACCCTTGCCGCCGTCCTCGTTATCCCAACGGCGCTCGGCGCGCCCCTCGCCGCCCTGCTCCGGCTCCCGCTGCTGCGCGACGGCGACGACGCCCGTCAGCGCGAAACCGGCGGCCAGAACCAGGCCGCCCACAATCTTCCTCGAACCCTTGAATATCATCTTTCCTTCTTTCTCCGTGCTGAATGAATTACGGCGGGCCGACGCCGGGAAGCAGGGGAGAATGAACCCTTCAGTCCGGCCATTCGGAGTCTAAGACGCGCGGCGGCGCTCCCCGGTTACTTTTTTTTAGCAGCCGGTAGTTCAGCAGTCGGTAGAAATCCCCCGTTTAATCGAACCGTCCGCGGGCCGGCGTCAGCGCCCGCCAGGCGGTGCCTACTGTCCACCGTCTACTTTACAAAATTTAATGGGGTCAAATTGATAAGCCGCCGCGCGGTCGTTTATACTTGCGCCCGTTAGACTTTGAAGTCCGGATCGGAGTGGCGGTGAGTTCCCCTGTGACGATGCCCTCACAGCAAGACGTGACCAGATTGCTCGTCCGCCTGACCGACGGCGACCGCGGGGTCCTTAACGACCTGCTGCCGGTCGTCTACGGCGAGCTGCGGCGGCTGGCGGCGAGCTACCTGCGCAAGGAGCGCGTCGGGCACACCTTGCAGCCCACGGCGCTCGTCCACGAGGCGTACATGCGGCTTGTCGACCAGACGCAGGTGCAGTGGCAGAACCGCGCGCACTTCTTCGGCGTCGCCGCGCAGATGATGCGCCGCATCCTCGTCGACCACGCCCGCGCGCACGAGGCCGAGAAGCGCGGCGGCGAGTTCCAGAAGCTCTCGCTCGACGAGAACCTCGACGCCTCGGGCGGCGAGCGCGACGTCAACCTCGTGGCGCTCGACGACGCGCTCAACCGCCTGGCCGAGATGGACCCGCAGAAGTCGAAGATCGTCGAGCTGCGGTTCTTCGGCGGCCTCTCCGTCGAGGAGACGGCCGAAGTCCTTGGCGTCAGCGCCCCGACCGTCAAGCGGCAGTGGCGGATGGCTAAGGCGTGGCTCTACGGCCAGGTCAAGAATGAGTAAATGGTGAATGGTAAGTAGTAGATAGTTCTGCCCTCCCCGGACTCGCCTCTCGCGCCGTGCAACTTTAAAACTGCTGTTCGCCATCTAGCTATCGCAACCGGCCGGGCGTTTTTTTCACCATTTACCATTTGCCTTTTGCCATTCACCATTACCGATGACCCCCGAGCGCTGGCGGCAGATTGAGGAGTTGTTCCAGACGGCGGTTGACATGCCGGCCGACGAGCGCCCGCGCTTCGTCGCGCGCGCCTGCGCCGGCGACGACACGCTGCGCGAGCAGGTCATCGCGCTCGTCGAGCAGTTCGAGGCCGCGGGCGACTTCATCGAGGAGCCCGCGCTCGGCGCGGCCCCGCTCCAGCAGCAGACGGACCCCTACGCCACCACGCCCGGCTCCGCCGCCGACCTCGTCGACCCGGCCATCGGCCGGCGCATCGGCGCTTACCGCGTCGTTCGCGAGATAGGGCGCGGCGGGATGGGCGCGGTCTACCTCGCCGAGCGCGCCGACGGCGAGTTCCGCCAGAGGGTCGCCGTCAAGCTCATCAAGCGCGGGATGGACACCGACTTCATCCTCCGCCGCTTCCGCAACGAGCGCCAGATTCTCGCCACGCTCGACCACCCCTACATCGCGCGGCTCCTCGACGGCG
>DASVSK010000943.1:0-1674 GCA_036388135.1 Pyrinomonadaceae bacterium
CCCGCCGCGCTCTACCTGGAAGAGTTCGAGGCGCTCGCCGAGCGCGGCGACTCAGACGCGCTCAGGCGTGACGTCGTCGCCGCGCTCGAAGAATATTCGTGGCTCACCTTCGTCGCCACCGAGAAGACGTTCGAGCCCGCCGGACTCTTCGGCGAGCACCACGTCCTCCGCCACGAGCTTTCGATGCCGGACGCGCGCGAGAGCGCGCGACTGTGGCCGGAGCTTGTCGCCGAGAACGGCGGCGGCGCGGCCGTAGGCGCGGGGGCCGACTGGGAGGGGCTGGCGGCTAAGTTCCGCCTGACGCCGGGGCAGATGAAGGACGCGCTCACGGCGGCGCGCAACTACGCGCACGCGCGCGGCGGCCGCGGCGCGTCGGTCGAGGAGCGCGACCTCTACGCCGGCTGCCGCGCGCAGTCGAACCAGAAGCTCGGCGAGCTGGCGCGCAGGCTCGCGCACGGGCAGACGTGGGACGACCTGATTCTGCCGGCGGACTCGGTCGCGCAGTTGCGCGAGCTGTGCGCGCAGATGCGCCACCGCGGCGTGGTCTACGACGTGTGGGGCTTCGGCCGCCGGCCGTCGGCGCGCAGGGGTCTGTGCGCGCTCTTCTACGGCCCGTCGGGGACGGGCAAGACGATGGCCGTCGAGGTCGTCGCCGGGGAGCTTCAGCTCGACGCCTTCAAGATCGACCTCTCGACCGTCGTCAGCAAGTACATCGGCGAGACGGAGAAGAACCTCTCGCGCATCTTCCAGGAGGCCGAAAGCTCCAACGCCATCCTCTTCTTCGACGAGGCCGACGCGCTCTTCGGCAAGCGCTCGGAGGTCAAGGACGCGCACGACCGCTACGCCAACATCGAGATCAACTACCTGCTCCAGCGCGTCGAGGAGTTCGACGGCATGGTGGTGCTGGCGACCAACCTGCGCAAGAACATCGACGAGGCGTTCTTCCGGCGGATGAGCTTCGCCGTCGAGTTCCCGTTCCCCGAGGAGGCCGACCGCTACCGCATCTGGCGTCGACACTTCCCGGCGGACGCGCCGCTCGCCGAGGACGTCGACTTCAACTTCCTCGCGGGCCGGGTCAACGTGGCGGGCGGCAACATCAAGAACATCGTCGTCAACGCCGCCTTCCTCGCCGCGGAAAATTCCGGCCGCATCCACATGCGCCACCTCGTCCGCGCCGCGCGGCGCGAGTACGAGAAGCTCGGGCGCGTCTGCACCGAGATGGAGTTCGCGCCCTACCAGGCGATGCTCGGGGACGACGCGAAGGGGGTGGGCGCTAATGGCCGGGCCGCTTCTTGAGTTCGGGGAGGTCAGGTTCTCGCTGGCGGCCGGGGCCGCCGACGCCGGGCGCGCCGGGCGCATCGGGCGGCTGACGTTCGAGTACCTGCGCGAGCTGCTGGGCCGGGAGCTGCAAAACCTCTCGGCCGACGTCGAGATCGGGTCGCTCGCGGTCGGCCCCGTCGAGGTCTCGCTCGACGCGATGACCGACGAGGAGGTCGCGAGGCGCAGCGCCGCCGAGATAGGCCGCGCCCTGCTGCACGCGCTCGGCCGCTGAAGGGGCCGGAAGGGGTTCGGGGCCGCAGTCCGGGAGGAGTGAAGGATGCCGGGGGGATTCAGCAACCAGCCAAAAATCTTGCGCGGGGCGTTCGTCGAGTTCGGCATCAGCCTGCCGCCGAT
>DASVSK010000944.1:0-3396 GCA_036388135.1 Pyrinomonadaceae bacterium
GCTTCACGGTCAACCTTGAGACGCAGCGCGACCTTGAGCTGGAGCTGACGCCCTCGGGCGCGCAGCGCAAGCGCACCACGCTCTTCATCCGCTACAACTACGAGGACGTGCGGCTCTTCAACATCGGGAGCCTGCTCATCGCGCCCGTGCTCAGGCCCGACCGGGCGGTGCGCCTCTCGCGCTTCGGCGCTTCGCTGGCGCGCGACACGCGCGACCGACAGTTCGACCCGACGCGCGGCGACTTCCTCAGCGTCGACTACGCGCTGGCGGCGCGCGCCCTCGGCGGCAACCTCTCCTTCAGCAAGCTCAACCTGGGCTACCGGCGCTACAAGTCCTTGGGACGCCTGCGCGACACGGTGCTGGCGGCGAGCGTGCAGCTCGGGATGGCGAGCCTCTTCGGCGTGCGCGACCGCAACGGCAATGGCCTCGTGGATGACGCGGACCGCCGCCTCCCCATCAGCGAGCGCTTCTTCTCGGGCGGCGCGACTTCCTTGCGCGGCTTCAGCTTCGAGGAGGCGGGCCCGCGCGTCGTCGCGCCCTTCTGCACCTTCGGGCCGCAGCCCGGCCCCGTCACCAGCTCGAACCCGCCGCCCGAGCTGCTCCAGCCGTGCGGGACCTTCCGCGACCGCGAGGGCAAGGAGGTCTCGGTCGACCCCTTCACCGTCCCCATCGGCGGCAACGCGGTGGCGGTCGTCAACCTCGAAGCGCGCGTCGCCGTCACGCGCAACATCCAGGTCGTGCCCTTCTACGACGGCGGCAACGTCTTCGACCGCCTGAGCGACCTCTTCCGGCCGGGGCGCTGCGAGGCGGGGCGCGACCCGAACTTCTGCCAGAAGTGGACGCACACCGTCGGCCTGGGGCTGAGGCTCAAGACGCCGCTCGGCTCCATCGGCGCGGACTGGGCCTACCTGCTCAACCCGCCCGAGTTCGCCGTCCCGCAGTTCGGCGGCGCGACCTCCATCCACCGCCTGAAGAACAACCAGATACACTTCCGCTTCGGGCAGACATTCTGAGCGAAGGTGAAGGGCGGAGGGCGAAGGGCGAAAGTTAAGAGGCGGGCAAGAGGGTGAAGTGATGAAAGTCGTGATGAAGGAATTCGGGCGGCGCGGTCGCGGGAGGCCGTCGGTAAAGTTCGTGCGGGCCGCGGCTGCGCTCACACTTTTGCCTTTCGCCTTTCTACTTTTGACCTCGCGCGCGGGCGCGCAGACCCCGGCCGCGGGCGGCGGCGAGGTGGTCGACCGCATCGTCGCGGTGGTCAACGGGAGCGAGCTGATAACTTACTCCGACCTGCTCTGGCAGCTCGCCCTCCAGCCCGGCGTGCCGCTCGAAGACCCGCGCCGCGAAGACCTGCGCCGCGCGCTCGAACTCCTCATCGACCAGCGGCTCGTCGTCCAGGAGGCCGACAAGCTGCCGCACGTCCACGCCACCGAGCAGGAGATGAAGGACGCCGAGGCCGCGCTCATCAAGCGCTTCCCCTCGGTCGAAGAGTTCCAGCGCCGGCTGGAGCGCACCGGGATGACGGCCGCGCAGTTGCGCGAGATCATCCACGAGCGCATCGACATGGAGAAGTACCTCGACTTCCGCTTCCGCTCCTTCACCGTCGTCACCCCGCAGGAGGTCGAGGCTTACTACAAGGACGTCTTCGTCCCGCGCCGACGCCGCCAGTCGCCGGGCGGCATCGTCCCCGAGCTGAAGTCGGTCTACGACCAGATGCAGTCCGAGCTGGTCGAGCGCAAGATCGAGTCCGAGACCGACGACTTCATCGAAGACGCGCGGGCCGCCGCGCAGATCACCTTCCTCGACGAGTCGCTCGGCGACGGCCTACAGCGACCCGAAGGCGGCGGCGGGGCGGGCGGCGGCGCGGGCGCGCCCGGCCGCGTGACGCGCCCGCGAACCCGCTGAGGACTCACGCACGCCGAAACCCCCGACCCTCCCCGCTCGTTCTTACCGAAGGGCGTCGATAATTTTAAGACGCCGACCCGGACTCTTATGTGGCGCAAGGCGGACAGCAAAGGCAGGCGGCCGCGGCTCGGGCTCGCGCTCTCGGGCGGCGCGGCGCGGGGGCTGGCGCACGTCGGCGTGCTGAAGGTGCTGGCCGAGCACGGCGTCGGCGTCGACTGCGTGGCCGGCACCTCGGCGGGCGCGCTCGTCGGCGGGGCGCTGGCGTCCGGGATGACGGTCGGGGAGATAGAGAAGATAGGGCGGGGCTTGCGCTGGCGCGACCTCGGGCGGATGACCGTCTCGCGGCTCGGCGTCCAGTCGAACGCGGTGCTGGAGGAGTACGTCCGCGCGCGCTTCCCCGCCACGCGCTTCGAGGAGCTGCCCGTCCCCTTCGCGGCGGTCGCCACAGACCTGCGCACGGGCGCGGCCGTCGTCATGCGCGACGAGGGCGACGTCGGCTTCGCCGTCCGCGCGAGCTGCGCCGTGCCCGGCTGGTACGTCCCCGTCACGGACGCGGGCGGCCGCCAGCTCGTCGACGGCGGGCTGGTCGCCAACCTGCCCGTCTCGGTCGTGCGCGCGCTCGGCGCGGAGGTGGTCGTCGCCGTGGACGTCAACTCCGAGGGCGCGAAGTTCCTCGGGCCGCCCGCCTCTGTCTTCGGCGTCCTGCTCCAGTCGATGCTCGTCGTCCAGCGCACGGCCGTCCAGCACCAGCGCCAGCTCGCCGAGGTCGTCCTCAGCCCCGCGGTCGGCCACCTGCGCTGGGACGAGCTTGCGCGCGCCGACGAGTTCATCGAGGCCGGCGTCGAGTCGGCGCGCGCCGCGATGCCCGCCATCAAAGAGCTGCTCGAACCCCGGCCCGAAGAGCACCCCGGCTGGTTCAACCTCCGCCGCCAACGCGACCGCCAGCCCGCCAAGGACTGAAGGCCGCGAACCCCCTGACTGATTTCAAAACGCGTAAACGACCGGCCGCACCGCCGCCTTCGTACCGAAAGCGGGCGACGTCCAACGCGCGCCGCGAGCGACGCGAGCGACGCGCGGGGTTAAGTCGTTACCCCGGCCAAACTTATGTGGCGGGAGCGCGCCCGCGCGCCCGGCGGCATGGGCGTTGCAATGTGCTTCGCCGGACATAAGCCGGAATGACAAAGGGGAAACAGGGCCGATGAAAGAGATAGCCGACAGCTTTATCAAGCTCCTCGCGCTCATCATGACGATGGTCACGCTCGCCGTTTCGACGGCGGCGTTCTCGATGATGTTCGGCTGAGGCTGCCCGGCGCAGGCGGAAGTTCCCGCGCAGGCTCTCCCCGTGCCTCCCGGAACGAGAAATTCTTTGACGATTAGTCGTTTACTTCCCGCACACGGAAGGGAGTTTGACCGACCCGCACACGGCGGACGTGTATGTGCGCCCGCGCGGGCACAGGTGTGTCACGCGGGCGGGGAGAACACATGGCGACTAAT
>DASVSK010000945.1:0-4572 GCA_036388135.1 Pyrinomonadaceae bacterium
CTGCGCCGCGCCGCGCCGCGCGCCAGCAGGAGGTTCGACACGTTCACGCACGCGATGAGGAGGACGAGTGCTACCGCGCCGAGTATAACCAGGAGCGGCGTCCGCATATTTCCGACCAGCCGCTCCCGCAGGTTCGTCAGACGCACGCCCCAGCCGCTGTTCGTCTCCGCGTAGCTCTCTGCGAGGCGCGCGTTGACGGCGTCGAGCTCCACCTGTGCCCGCGCGAGTGTGGCCTCGGGCTTCAGCCGCGCGAGGACTTCGAGGTAGCGGTTGTCGCGCCGCTCGGCGGCCGGGTCGAGCGTCAGGGGGAACCAGATTTCGGTGCGTTCGGGATAGTTGAACCCCTGCGGCATGACGCCGACGACCGTCGTGCTCTCGCGGCCAACTATGATCTGCCTGCCGACGATTGCGGGGTCGCCCCCGTAGCGCCGCTGCCATAGCCCGTGGCTGAGAACGGCGACCGATGTGGCGTCCTTCTTCGCGTCGCCAGACTCCAGGACGCGCCCGAGCCGCGCGGGAGTGCGGAAAAGGGGGAAGAAGTCTTCCGTGACGCTCGTGCCGCGCACGCGCTCGGCCTCCTCACCGGAGACGAGCAGCGAGCCGCCGGTGACGAAGCCCGCGACCTGCTCGAACGACCGGCCCTGCTCCTTCCAGTCGGCGAAATCCGGTACGGACAGGTTGCTGTCTGTGATGCTTTTCGACGGGTTGAAGCCTTCGAGCGCCACGATGCGCTCCGACTCCGGGAACGGGAGCGGCCTGAGCAGCACGGCGTTGACGACCGAGAAGATGGCCGTGTTCGCCCCGATGCCTAGCGCGAGTGTCATGACGGCGACCAGTGTGAATCCGGGGCTCTTGCGGAGCTTGCGTGCGCCGTAGCGTAAATCCTGCCACAGGTCTTGTAACATCCTTCCCCCCCTCGCCTCGCGGCACAGTTCTCTCGCCTGCTCGACCCCGCCGAAGGCTCTCAGCGCCGCCAGGCGGGCCTCCTCCGGCGTCATCCCGTCGCGGACATTCAACTCGGCCTCGCGCTCGAGGTGGTAGCGCAACTCCTCGTCGAGTTCGCCGTCCATCTCGCCCCTGCTCAGCAGCGCGCGGAGCCGCCTCCCCAGCCTCCCTGACATCACGGCAACCTCTCGTTCAGGCGTCCCGGAGGATCGCCTCGACGGCCCCGGCGAAGCGTTCCCAGGTGTCGCGCTCGGCATCGAGTTGTTTCCCCCCGGCGCGCGTCAGCTCGTATAACTTCGCCCGCCGGTTGTTCTCCGACGCAGCCCACTCGGCGCGGACCAGCCCGCGCTCTTCGAGCCGATGCAGCGCCGGGTAAAGCGCGCCCGGCGTGACGCTCAGCACCTCGCCGGAGGCCACGCGGATGCGCTGCATGATGTCCCAGCCGTTGAGCGGCCCCGCCCGGAGCAGGCGCAGCACGAGCAGTTCGAGGGTTCCTTGTTTCAACAGATCGGACTTCTTATGTGGGCTCATACAACTCCTATCAACGGTCGATAGGAAGCAGCTTAAGGAAGTTCCTATCGGCTGTCAATAGGAAAAGCCGAAGCCATCCTGTGCCGAGGGTGTCAGACGAATTGTGTAAGCGAGTTTCCGTCGAGCGTCGGCGCGCGCCCGACTCGACGGCGTTGGCCGTAATCGACCGGCGCGTCACACAACGCCGAAACCGCGCAAGTTCTCGATGAGAAGCAGGCCGACTCCGCGTCCGGTCGAACGGGTTGTTATGCCGCTATAAGAATCAACGCCGCAGACCTTTGCTTATATGAGCATTAGCTTCAAGAATGCGTGTGACCTGATCTGCGTCAGGCTCAAGGGACCAGTTCCTGTGTTCAAATGTTCCGCCGAGAATGATTCCGTCTCGACGCGGAAACATGTAGCAAGAGCCGCTGAGATAACAATAATCAATCTCCGGCTGCGGCAGCAGGACTTCTAGCTGACCGCGCACCGGAATTAGCACCGCATCATCGAAGAGTGCCTTTGATCCGAGGCCGGTACAGTTAAAGATAACCGGCTCGGACAACGACGCGATTTCTTCACGGCCCCGAAATTCCTTCACCACGACTTTCCCCCCGGCGATATAGAAATCGCGCAACAGCGCATTCATGTACACCGGCGGTTCAATCAACATAGTGCTGAATTGTCTGACGTAAGGAAAGCCGAAGTAACGTTTTGGTTCTCGACGAATCCTGGTCTCGGGATATAGTTGCGCTCCTCCGGGCAGTTCATCCTCGGACGGCGCGAGTTCTTGTTCCAATTCAAATGTTTCTACCCAGCGAACTCCGTATTCATCGCCGACGAGTTCCTGGAATGCCCTATTTGAAATCCGGCAGGCGAGACGGAATTGCTCAAGAAATGCCGCGCTGACCTTTTGCGAGTTATATAAAGAAGACGGGTACCATAAAGCTCCGGCGACGTTGGATGTGGTATTAGGCGGAAGGTCTTTCGCATAGATGGTTACAGCGCCTCCGCGTCGTTGGAGAAGCCGCGCCACCGATAATCCCATGACCCCGCTTCCCAGAACGGCGAAGCGGTTCTGTTGGGCGTCGCGCGTATGCTCAACCGCCAGGGTCGCCGCCCCCCATGATAGCGTGACGCCCGCACCGCCGTGTCCGTAATTATGAATGAGGAGTTTCTCGCCCATACGTTCCGCTTTAATGACAAACCCTTCCGAACGATACGGTCTTAGTCCGACGACGGTGCGAATGAGTCGGTCTCTCGAAACACTGACGGGAGAGAAGTGGCGCTTCGGCTCGCGTTCGGCGGCAAAGTAGCGCGGATTCAAACAACCCTTTGCCAGGACGAAGCCGCTCGCTGCCATCGCAGACGTGAGGAAACTCCGGCGGTCTGTTTTATTTCTATCCATAACAATTAGTCTTTACTTCGCGGCATAACGCATATCGTGCCGAATGATTCGGCCTAACTCCGTAATGGGGCGGCAAAAGCCACACCCTTCGGCCTAACGCGCGCCATCATCCGGCCGCGCTTTCATTATCATAAGACTTGAAGTGAGCAGCCTCAACGCGGGGCGCGTCCTGCGGACGGGTATTGAAACGCGCTCCCGGGCGCGTCGGCGCAACTGCTGAGGACGGTGGAGAGCCTGCAAAAGCTGGCCGACGACGCCGCGGCCGAGCCCGTCCACGCATAGCGCGCGGACGGGGCGGCGCGGGCGGGCGTGGTTTAAGCCGGCGGTTGGCGACCGCCGAGCGTCCCTTTTTACAAAAAATCGTTTCCGGGCTATGAAATAAAATCGCCTTCCGGCTCATTACTAGATAAGGGATTAGCTTTGCCGTCGCGGCATTCCGGTCTGGCCGAGGGCTGCCGTGCGCGCGCTGGCGGTCAAAGCGCCTGGTAACGACTCCCGTCACCGCTCTCAATCGTTAAGTCCTTCCCCCGGCGGTCGAAGTCAATGCTAGTGGGGCATCCCTCCGAGCCTTTGAGGATAAGATTAATGACCAGCAGAAAAAGTAAGAGCGCCGTTCAGACGAAAGGGCCGTCGGTAGTTTTCTGTGACATCGGCAACATTCTCGGCGTCCCGAGGTTCACACCCCCTCCGCCTGCGCTTGAGATTTTCTCCTTCGTCGAGGAGGCGCTAGCCACGCTGCAAGAGAAGGGCGTGCGGCTCGGCGTCATCTCCGACACGGGGGCTGAGGCCGCCGAGACGGTAGAGGAGATACTGAAGAAAAGCGGCATCTACGAGTTCTTCGAGCCGGAGTTGCTCCTCTACAGCTCCGTCGTCGGGAAGAGGAAGAACTCGCCCGAAATCTTTCAGCTCGCGGCGGAGAAGGCGGGGCTCGCCGACCACCCGGAGCGGTGCCTGTTTGTCGGCGAAAACCCGCGGGAACGGAGTTTCGCGGCGCAGGCCGGGTTCGAGGTCGCGCGCGACCTCAGCCTGTTCGAGTTGTTCCACAACCCCGTGCGGGCCGCCTCCAAGCCGAACCTGGCTAATCTGGCTGCCTGCGTGGAAGACGTGCGCCTCTCCGGCCTCGACGGCGAGGCGGGGCCCCAGGACCCGGAGGACTTCCACGAACTGCTCGGCCGGCTCGAAGCCTCGCGCCTCAAGCTCCCGCCCCTCTACCGCGAGACCGTGTTCGATCCCTTCACCGCGAAACTGAAGGCGCTCGGGCCGTCGAAGTTCAGCAAGATACTCATCGACGACCCGGCGCGCGCGGGCGTGGGCGGCATCATGATGGACATCGCCCAGACCATCCTCCAGAACGGCGAGCAGTTCCAGCAGACGGCGACCGACGCCTTCGAGGAGGTCGTCAGCGACCTCTACGACGGCTTCCTGAGCGCGCAGGATCGGAAGGGCATCAAGACCCCCGACCACGCCGTCATCGCCCCGCTCGTCAAGTGGGGCCAGCCCGAGTTCGGCCCCTACACCTGGCCGATAGACGCCACCCACGAGGCGTTCGACGTAGAGGCGGCCGTCGTCAGTCTGCCGCCGGCGAACGCCCGCCTCGGGCTCATGTGCTGGGCCGCACTCGGCCACGAGACGGCCGGGCACGACATCATCGGTGCCGACAAAGGGCTGGGCGCGGAACTCTCCGGCATCGTCCAGAATGAGTTGAAGAG
>DASVSK010000946.1:0-1838 GCA_036388135.1 Pyrinomonadaceae bacterium
GCGGTGCTTGCGGCTCTTCTTCACCCGGCGCGCGACCTCGCGCTCCGTGATGAGCTCGCCCGCGTACTCCGCGATCTTCCTCCCCTTCGGGAAGAACTGCGTGGCGAAGCAGCCCTTGCCGTCAATCGGCGACTTCCGGACGTCGAGCCCCGGCAATAGTTTCATAAGGTAGTAGACGGTAGGGAATAGACAGTAGTCAGTAGTCAGTAGTCAGTAGAAAAACCTTCAACAGTCGAATCGTTAGCGTGTCAGCGTCAACGGCCGCGACGCGGAGCGCTACTGTCTACTGACTACTGACTACTATCTACTCCCTACTTCCCTTCACTGTTTCAGGCGGAAGCTGCGGGCGATGGCGTCGGTCTGGTTCTGGATGCGCTGGAGGCGTTCGCGCAGCCCCGTGAAGTGGAGCATGTAGACCGTCCGGCCGTCGGCCTGGAGGTAGTAGACGCGGCCGGCCATCGGCTTGCCCCCGCTGGTGAACTCGTAGTTGGCGACCACGCCGCTCAGCCGCCCCGCGAAGCGCTCGTCCTTGCCGCCGACGAAGTTGGGCAGGTAGCGCAGCTTCGTGTCGGCCTGGGCGCGCGCGAAGTCGGCGAGCTTCGTGTCGCCCTCGACCGCCTCGCGGCGCACGCGCAGGTAGCCGTCGGTGCGGTCGTTGTAGACGAACTCAAGGTGCTGGTGCGCGGCGTCGGGGCGCTGGACGGCCCTCCAGCTCGTGGACGGCAGTTCGAGCGCGTACTCTTTGGTCTCGCTCGTGAACGGCTCCTGCGCCGCGGCGGCCGCGGCCGCCGACGCGATGAGCGCGAGCGCGCAGAGGAAGAGGCGTTTGGTGCTTGGGATGTTCACTGCGTTGACTCCTTGCTGCGAGCGGCCGCCCGGCGGGGGCGGCCGCTCGACGTTAATGCGGGTTCCGGTTCCCCTTCAGATGCCGCGGCGCGCGGGCCGTGTTGCCCGCGCCGCCGGGCGGCGCTCAGGACTTGCCGCGGAGGTCTTTGATGGTCGCCCGCACCTGCTCGGCGTCCGGGGCTTTGGGCGAGAGCTTGAGGTAGGTCTCCAGCTCGTCGGCGGCCTTCCTGTAGTCGCGCCGCGCCCAGTAGATGCCGCCGAGGTACTTGTGCGCCGCGCCCATCTGGTCGCCGCCCAGCCTCGCCGCCTGTTGCAGCTCGCGCTCCGCCTCGTCGACGTTCTTCAGGCCGATGAGCGCCACGCCCAGGTACATGTGGCCCGTCGCCGACTTGTCGAGCCTCTTGAGCGCGCGCCGGAGCTGACGCTCGGCCTCGGCGAACTCCTTCTTCTGCGTCAGCGCCGTCCCGTAGTTGAGCTGCACGGAGGCGTCGTCGGGGAGCGACTTCGACGCCGCCCTGTAGGCTTCGAGCGCCTTGTCGAGCCGGCCGGCGCGCATGTGTAGGAGCCCCAGCTCGTTGTGCGCCAGCCCGAACTGCGGGTGCTGCGCGACGGCCTCGCCCAGCAGCGACTCGGCGCGCGCGCCGTCGCCCTTGCGCGCGGCCTCCTGCGCCCTGACGAGGAGGTCGACGGCCGGCCTCGGCACGCCGGCGAGCGCCGGGTTTGACTCGGGCTTGAGCCGGAGGTAGACGGGCAGGGTCACCATCTGCGTCCCGCCGCTGAGGTAGACCGACTCGCGCTGCAACTCGAACTCCTTCCCGGCGTCGATGGTCACGTCGTACGGGCCGGGCTCGAGGCTGTTGAGGAGGAAGACGCCGTCCACGCCCGCGACGGCCGTGCGCGTCCCCGAGTTGGAGCTGCTGACGGTGATGCGCACGCGCGTCTCGGGCAGGCGGCCCAGCGGGCTGATGATGTGCCCCTGGATGGAGTACCTG
>DASVSK010000947.1:0-4312 GCA_036388135.1 Pyrinomonadaceae bacterium
TGCCCAGGACGCCCATGAACATCCCCCGGACGGTGTTGGCGAGGCTGCCCGAGTTGTCCGGCACCTCGACGATGTCGTAGGGCTGAAGCGCGATGTCCTTCACCTTCTCCTTCTTGATGTCGTTGTAGTTGATGATCAGCTTCTCCGGCTCGGTCTGCCCCTTCTTCTTGCGCCAGATGACGATGGCGCTTCCCTTCGCATCCTTGCCCAAGCCCCCGACCATCGCGATGGCCTGCTTGAGCTGCATCTCGTTCTTGAGGTAGAGCCCCTGCGGCGCGCGCACCGCGCCCATGATGTAGATGGGCAGCGCCTCCTGGACGATGACGATGTCGCCGGGGCGGATGACCGGGTTAGCCTCCGCCTTGCCGTCCTTCAGCTCGCGCAGGCTGTAGACGTCGTAGCCGACCTGCGTGGGGTCGGTCGGCTTGTACGAGTCGAGCGGCACGGCCGCGAGGTCTTCGGAGTCGGGGCACATCACCGGCTCGGTGTGGAAAATCTGGATGTCGCCGCCCGCGGCCTCGGTGATGCCGCCGCTCGTGGCGAGCAGGTCGAGCAGCTTGACGCGGCGCTGCATCTGGACGCGCGAGGGCGAGCGCACCGCGCCGAAGACGACGGCCGGCGGCCGGCTCTTGGCCTCGGTCACGCGCAGGCTGACCTGCGGCTTGTTGAGGAACCTGGCGAGCGCCTTGATCACGTCGACCTTTATCTCGCGGTCGGAGCGGCACTGCGCGCGGATCGGCGACTCGATGAACGGAATCGCGACGTTGCCCTCGTCGTCGACGACGAGCGCGCCGTTGAACTGCGGCTCGTTATACACGCGCAGGTCGAGCACGTCGCCCGGGCCGAGCAGGTACTTCTTGACGCCCATCGAGTCGAGCGAGGGCGCGCCGGAAGAGCCCGCGCTGACCGGCATCTGCGGGGCGGAGCCCCCGGAGTCCTGCGCCGCCGCGGGCGAGGCGAGGCAGCAGAGGGCGAGCATGAGAAGAACGCTTTTCACTTTCATAAAACACCTTCCTGTGGAAGTGGGGCTCCCGGCGGGGCGCGCCCGCCGCGGGCGCTTAGCGCCGGTTCAGTCGAGGGTCGGGAACCGTCACGGAAGAACCAGAAATTGTAGATGTCGCGGCGGCGGCCGTGGCTGCCCGGCGGCAAAAACTCGGGCCGGCTTTATTCCTCAGTCCGGCCGCCCGGCCCCGCGGGGCGCGTCGCGCCGCCCTCGCCCGGACGCCTGTGGTGGCGGCGGTGCGTGCCGCGCGCGGGGACCGTGCCCGGCACGGCGAAGCCCCTGAAGAGGAGGTTGCAATTGTCGCACAGGAGGTTGTAAACGCCAATCAGGCGGAGCACGAGCGGCGCGTCGGTGTAGCCCCGCCGCACGCGCGAACTCCGGCACTTGGGGCAGCGCTGCGAAATCAACCGACCACCTCGCCCCCCTCCGCCGCGACGTCCGGGCCGCGGGCGGGCGCGCGCCGCCCGGGGTCGTCGCCGTCGGCGCGCTCCAGCTCCTCGACCGCCTCGGAGGTGCGGGCGCGCGCGCGCAGCATCTCGATTTCGCGTTGGATGCGGACGGCGGCCTCATCGCGCGCGTCCTCGCTCATGTCGGCGCGCGAGAGGTAGAAAAGCGCGTCGCGATAGCGCGCCACGGCGCGCGCGTACTTGCCGCGGAAGGCCGCGCGCTCGGCCATCTCTACCCACTGCCCGACCTTCACCGACGCGACGAAGTTCCGCAGCGCCGCCGACGAGTCAACCAGCTCCGGCTCGCCGGGGTAGACGCGGAGCGCCTCGCCGAGGACTTCGAGCGCGCGCTGCGCCGTCTCGATCTTGTCGGAGTGGCGCACGCGCCGCTGCGCCTCGTGCGTGAGCCGCGTGGCCTCGCCGCGCGCCCACGACAGAAGGTGCTTGCGCTGGAGGGCGCGGACGCGCTCCTGACCCGAGCGCAGAGCCGCGCGCATTTCCGCCGCGCCGCCCGGCGAGCGCAACGTCTCGTCGGAGTTGGCGAGGTACTGCTCGCAGAGCCTGTAGGCTTCGAGGTGCGACTCGGGCGATGTGTTCGCCGCGTCAAGCTCCGCGAGGCGCTGCTGCAAGCCCCTGAGCGCCGCCACCTGCGCCTGCAACCCCGGCCAGTTGTTCGACGAGGTCTTCGCCCTCGGCGCGACGCGAGCCGTGTCGGCCGCCCCCATCACCAGCTCCATCTCGCGAGTGTAGCGCGCCCAGGCGCGCCGCATCACGATCTCGCGGGCGGCCGCCGCGAAGAGGATGACGAAGCCCGCGGCGAGCCCCGCCGGTATCCAGGGCGCTTCGTCGCCGTCCGAGCGCAGGAGCATCCAGATGACCCAGAAGAGCGCGAGCGCGAGCCCGCCCGCCGCGAACATGTAGCCGGCCGTCGAGGGCATGCGCGGGTGCGGGTGCGGGCGGCGGCGCGCGCCGGCCGCGCGCCGCTGCGACGCCGCCTGCTCTGCTGGTCGGGTGGGCAAAGTCTCTCTCCGGTTTAGAAAAAGGGGGCGCGGGCCGCGTGTACTTTAAACGTGGAAGCTGATGGTTCGGGCCCGCCGCGACGGCGGCCGAAGCCCGGATTATAGTCCTTCCGGGCCGAAGCGTCCATCCACACACGATTGCGGCAGGCGGATTCCGGACGGCGGATCGGGAGGATTTAAACATTGAATCAACGAGTCGTTGATTCAATGAACAAATCTTTTCATCCCGCCGCCCGGAATCCGCCTCCGTCAATCAAAGTAATTCCGGTTGGAAGTCGCGGGCCTGTACGTTTATACTTGCGTTCCGTTTTTGCCCGCAGCGATTCGTCGACAACGAGGGGAGTTTCGGAAGATGGAGACGCGTTGTCAGAAGTGCGGCGCGGCCGTCGGTGCCGACCAGGCTTTCTGCCCGAGGTGCGGGGCCGTGGTGGGGATGAGCGGTGCCGCGACGCGACGCGACGAGGGCTGGGACATGGCGGCCACGGTGGTCGGCCAGCAGTTGCCACCCGCGGCCCGGCCGCGCCCTTCCGCCGAGCACACGCAGCAGGCGGGGCGCACCGACGCCGCGCACGCGCCCTCGCGCGCGGGGGGGAGCACAGTCCTGCTCGCCGTCATCGGTTTCGTGGCCGTGCTGCTCATCGGCGGCCTGCTCATTCTCCTGCTCTACATGAACTCGCAGGGGTAGACGGGCGGCGCGCGCCGACGCCGCCGGCCCTCCGCGGCCAGCCCTTATGGATCAGTTCCCCGCCCCCCCTTATCCCGGGATGACCGTCGCGCCGCAGACGCGCGCGGGGGTGCGCGTCGCGCTCCGCTGGGCGCTCGGCTCGCTGGCCGTGCTGGCGTCGCTGCTCGCGGGGCTCCTGACGCTCTGGATGATCGGGTACGAGACCGGCCTCGTGCCCTTCCTCGCCGGGCTCTTCGCGGCGGCGCTGCCCGTCCCCGTCTACGTCACGCTCGTCCTCTGGCTCGACCGCTACGAGCCGGAGCCGCCCTGGATGCTGGCCGCCGCCTTCTTCTGGGGCGCGCTCGTCGCGGTCTTCTTCGCCATCGTCATCAACTCGCTCGGCGTCGCCGTCGTCTCCGCGCTCGCCGACGAAGCGACGGGCCAGTCCTACGGCATGATCGTCTCGGCCCCCGTCGTCGAGGAGACGGCCAAGGCGCTCGTCCTCTTCGCGCTCTTCTTCTGGAGGCGCGACGAGTTCGACAACGTGACCGACGGCGTCATCTACGCGGCGATGGTCGGGCTCGGGTTCGCCATGACGGAGAACGTCAAGTACTACGGCACGGCCGTGGCCGAGGACAACGCGCTCGGCGTCTTCATCGTGCGCGGGCTCTTCTCGCCGTTCGCGCACCCGCTCTTTACGGGGATGACGGGCGTGGGGCTGGGGCTCGCGGCGCAGTCGGGGAGGCGTCTGGTGAAGCTGGCGGCCCCGGCCGCGGGGTTGGCGGCAGCCGTGCTGCTGCACGCGGGCTGGAACGCCTCGGCGCGGATGACGGCCGTCTCCGAGAACGGCGCTTACGTGCTCCTGACCTACTTCCTCGTGATGGTGCCGACCTTCTTCGGCATGCTGCTGGTCATCTTCCTCTCGCTCAGGCGCGAGGGGCGCGTGCTGCGCGAGCACCTGCGGCCGGAGGTCGCGCGCGGCGTCTTCTCGGAGGACGAGTACCTCCGCCTCTGCTCCGTGCGCGGGCGCGCCTCGGCGACCTGCCGCGCGCTCGCGGCGGGCGGGTTCTCACACTGGCGCGCGCGCGCGCGCTTCAACCGCGCGGCCAGCGAGCTGGCCTTCCACCGCTCGCGCGTCGCGCGCGGCGTCCACCCGCGCGACGACGCCGCCGCGCGGCGC
>DASVSK010000948.1:0-1814 GCA_036388135.1 Pyrinomonadaceae bacterium
CGCGACCCCGGGGCCGCCGACACGCACTATGCGCTGGCGGCCGCCCGTGCGCGCCTCGGCGCGGTCGAGTCGGCGCTCCAGGCGCTCGAACGCGCCGTCGAGTTAAAACCCGTGTTGAGAGTCCGCGCGCAGGCCGACGCCGACCTGGTGCTCCTTCGCAACGACCCCGAGTTCGAGCGCATCGTTTTCCCCAGCACGCGCGCCTGAAAAGCCGCCCTCAACTCCCCCGCCGCGGCCGCGCCGCGCCCGCCCCGCCCACTAACTCCTTTGAAAGACTATGCCTTTCGAGTATGATTTCCGCACCGGCGCGGGCCGGCACCAGTTTCACAGAGGAGCCCTGAGGAGTTTGCAATCCAGCCTGGAGCACGGCCTGAAGCTCGTCGCCATCGGCGGCGGCACCGGCCTGTCTACGGTGCTTTCGGGGCTGAAGGAGCTGGCGGGCGACCACGGACGGGGCGACCTGTGGCTCGAATCGCTCTCGGCCATCGTCACAGTCTCGGACGACGGGGGCAGCTCGGGACGGCTGCGCGACGAATTGCAGATGCTCCCGCCGGGCGACATACGCAACTGCATGGTCGCGCTCTCGGAGGACTCGACGCTTCTGTCGCGCCTCTTCCAGTACCGGTTCCGCGGCGAGGGGGGCCTGGGCGGCCACAGCTTCGGCAACCTCTTCCTGGCGGCGCTGACGGAGGTGACGGGCGACTTCGTCGAGGCCGTGCGGCTCTCCTCCGAGGTGCTGGCGAGCAAGGGGCGCATCTACCCCGCGACTCTGAACGACGTGCGGCTCGTCGCCGAGCTTGAGGACGGGCGCGAGGTGCGCGGCGAGACGAACATCACGGCCGCGCGCTCGGCCGTCAGGCGTCTGCGTTTGGAGCCCGAGCAGTGCCTCCCGCTCCCCGAGGCGCTCGCCGCCGTCCGCGTGGCCGACATCATCACGGTCGGGCCCGGCTCGCTCTACACGTCCATCCTGCCGAACCTGCTGGTGGCGCGCGTCGCCGAAAGCATCGGCGCGTCGGGGGCGGTCAAAATCTTCATCTGCAACCTTATGACGCAGCCGGGCGAGACCGACGGCTACACGGCGCGCCGCCACATCGAGGTCGTCAAGGCTTACGCGCCCGAGATCGAGTTCGACTTCGTGGTCGTCAACGACCGCCGCGTGAGCCCCGTGCAGGCCGAAGCCTACGCCGCCGAGGGCGCGCACCAGATCGGGCTCACCGACCACAAGCTGGAGGAGGAGTTCGGCCGCGAGGCCGAGATCGTGCGCGCCGACCTGCTCGACGAGGGCGAGAAGGTGCGGCACAGCCCCGAGAAGCTGGCGCGGGTCATCCTCGCCTGCTACGAGAAGGCGCGCGCCCGCGCCGCCAGGATGACGACCGCCGCGCGCTAAAACCGACCCTATGGACAGACAGCCACAGCAACCCGCGCCCGCCCAGAGCCCCCCGCTCGACATCCTGATTCTCGCGGCGGGCCTCGGCACGCGCATGCGCTCGTCGACGGCGAAAGTCCTGCACAAGCTGGGCGGCCGCCCGCTCATCGCGCACGTCTGCCGCACGGCCTCGGCGCTCGTCAAGGGCGAGCGGCCGGTCTACGTCGTCGTCGGCCACCAGGCCGAGGAGGTCAAGGAGGCCGTGCGGGCGGAGCTGGGCGAGGGCGGCGCGGTCTTCGTCACGCAGACCGAGCAGCGCGGCACGGGCGACGCCGTCTTCGCCGGGCGCGACGCCTTAGGCGACGCCGGCTCGACGCTGCTCGTCCTCTCGGGCGACGTGCCGCTGGTGCGCGCCGAGACCCTGGGCTCGCTCGTCCACCAGCACCGC
>DASVSK010000949.1:0-1937 GCA_036388135.1 Pyrinomonadaceae bacterium
CACGGAGACGGCTAAGGCAGCCTTCTGCTTTTAGCCGTCTCCGTGTGTCCGCGGCGGTTAATCTTTAATCTACGGTTCGGCGGCGTCGCCCGCCCGCGGCCTGGGGGCGAGCCTGACCGTGACCCAGAGCGGCCAGTGGTCGGAGAGGCCGACGCCCTTGTCGATGCCGTGCGCGCTCGCCTCCAGCCCGCGCAGCCAGAGCCAGTCGAGCTTGAGCTTGACGACGAAGGTCTTCCAGGTCTTCTCCCCGTCGGGGATGGGCGTGGTGAAGCCCTCGCCCGCGAAGAGGCGGCGGGCGGCTTTGACGTCCTTCCCCTTGATGGTGTTGAAGTCGCCGAGGACGACCGCGCCCGCGACCTTCGGGTGGAGCCGCAGGTCTTCGAGCACCGCGCCCCAGTGCTCGACCTTCTTCTCAAGCGGCATGCGCGTCTCGGCGTGGACGGAGTAGACGCGCAGCGGCGTCGCGCCGACGTGGAGCGTCGCGCCGACGGCGACGCGCCGCCGCCCGCCGGGCCCCTCGTGCGTGAGCAGCACGCGCGTGGCGTCGGTCAACGGGAAGGGGCTGAGGATGGCGCAGCCCGTCTCCTCCTCGCCGTCCTTGTCGGCGTCAGGCGGCGCGGCCCACGCGTAGCTCATGCCGAGCGCCTCGGCGAGCTGGCGCGCGGTGTTGACGTTGCCGGTGCGCTTCCTGTTCCGGTCGACCTCCTGCAACCCGATGACGTGCGCGCCGCCGATCTCGGGGTCGTCCTTGAGCAGCCTGACGAGCTGCTGCAACTCGTCGCCGACGCGGTAGCGTATGTTGTAGGAGACGATCTTCAGCTCCGCGGGCGCTTCGACTTTCCCGGCCGGCGCGCGCCCGCCGCCTACTTCGAGCAGGCTCGCCCCGGCCGCCCCGTCGTTCGCGCGCGCGGGCGTCGCGTACGGCGGCAGGCAGAGGGCGGAGGCGAACAGGCAGAGGAGGGCGAGCGCCAGCGCGGGGCGGCGTCTCACGTCGAACCGAATCGTCATCCGTGCTTGACCCGTCATCCGTTCAACCTTTCACGTCCAGGCGCAGGCCGTCGCGCGCCTCAATCGTCTCGCCGTCCCAGAGCTTCGCCGCCTCGGCCGCGACGTCCACGCCGTCCCACTCCGGGTAGAGGTGCGCCAGCATGCAGCGGCGCGCGCCGGAGAGTCGCGCGAGGCGCATCGCGTCCGCGAGTTCCAGGTGCGTCTTCAACGGCTTCGAGCGGAAGAAGGAGCACTCCATCACGAAGAGGTCGGCCGCGCGCGCGAACCCCGCGAGCGCCTCGCTGAAGCCCGTGTCCGAGGTGTAGACGAGCGACGCGCCGTCCGCCGCGTCCAGGCGCAGCGCGAGGCTCTCGCTCGTGTGCGGCGTCGAGAAGGTCTCGCCGCGCAGGCCGGGGAAGGGCTCGAACTCCGCGCGCGGCGCAAGCTCCCTGATTTCGAGCGGGAAGGGCTGCTCGAAGAGCTTGTAGTCGCCCGCCTCGTCGAAGCGTCGGAGCAGCTTCTCCGTCCCGCGCGGGCCGTAGACGGTCAGGGGTTTCTCGCGGCCCTGCATCTGCGGCGCGTACCTCGTGCCGAAGAGGAAGGGCGCGAGGCCGCCGACGTGGTCGAGGTGGAAGTGGCTGACCCAGACCGCGTCGAGGCCGGGCCAGTCGCAGCCCTCCTCGGCCATGCGGTGGACGGCCGGGCCGCTACAGTCGAGCAGGAGCGAACCGCCCGCGGCGTCCAGCCAGTGTGCGGACGAGGAGCGGCGCGGGTGCGGCACGGACGTCCCCGAGCCGAGCACTGTGAGCCTCATCGAGTTTTAAGCCTTTCGGGACGAGTGCCTGAGAGGCTACCAAATCACCGGGGCGGAAGGCAAAAGTTAAAAGGCAAAAGGCAGGGGGAAGTGGCGCGCGGCGTGCGGCGGGCGGCGGGCGGGCAGGTTTTAACCC
>DASVSK010000950.1:0-2051 GCA_036388135.1 Pyrinomonadaceae bacterium
CGCCACCGCCCTCCTCCTCGGCCTCCTCTGCGTCACGCCGGCCTTCGCCAAGGTGAAGAGCCGCGTCATCACGGTCGGACAGGACTTCGCCGTCGGCGGGACGGTCGTCAAGGCCGGCACCTACCGCTTCAGCTTCGACGAAGAGAAGAAGGAGCTGACCGTCCTCGACCGGAAGACCAAAGAGGTCATCGCCCGCTCCGAGGCGCGCTCCGAGTCCCGCACCGACGGGCAGATGACCATGCATCTTCAGCTCGTCGGCGACAGCTCGAAGACGCTCGCCAGCATCTCCTTCAACAACGAGAAGGAGTCCTACGTCCTCGCCGGCAGCACCGCCGCGCGCTGAACCCCCACAGACATCTCGTAAAAGAAAGTTCCCGCCCCGACGTCGTGACGCGCCGACTCTCGACTTGAGAGTCGGCGCGTCACGACGCACGGGCGGGAACTTTCTGTTTCAACCGCGGGGCGAAGCTTATTCGCCGCGGCGGCGACGTTTCGAGCGGCAGTTGGCCGCGCCGCACTCGCAGACCTCTGGGTGGTCCGGGTCGCGGTAGTCGATGGTCAGCTCTTCGCCCGGCCGGATGTCGCGCCGTGCGAAGATGGCTACCTTCTCGCCGGGCACGATTCTCATAAAGGCGTTGGGGTCGCAGGAGTGGTTGATGAAGGCGGTCTCGTTCCCGCCGACGGCCCCGTCGATGGCCGTGTCGTCGTTGAGGCGGATGATCTTGATCGCCTCCTGGCGGCGCAGGCGCGCCTCGATCTTGCGGCTGCCGCGGACGAGTTCGCCCGCGTAGTCGGCGATCTTCTTTCGCGCGGGGAAGTGTGCGAGCGCGAAGCAACCCTTACCGAAGATGTTGCTCTTCTTCACCGTGAGCCGAGCCGACACTAAGACTCCCTCCCTTGAACGTCGAACAGACTTTGCGCAGAGCTTGCGGACGTCGCGTATTATAAACGTTATCCGCCGTCGTGGGGCTGGAACCGGCGGCCGAAGCCCGTGCCCCGGCACTTCCGCCCTGTTTTCGGGCAAAAATCACCGACTCCGGCTCGCGCGTTAAGGAATTTTACCGGGGCGCGGCGGAAAATTCGCGACCCTGTTTTGTGTTCGGGGTGGGCGGCGGGTGACATTAGAAACACGTTGTAACAAAATTTTGAGAGACCGCTGGACAGTGGGTCGGGGTTTCGTGTATTGTGTTTCTCAACCGGGCGGTTGGTGAACCCTTCCGCCCAGTGGTTTGCTGGGGTGAGGACAGTGAGCCACATAGAACAGGCGCGAGGCCCCCAAGGCTGACGCGCCTGTTCGCTTTTGGGGAGCTTTTCTAACACGGGCGACAGGCTCTGAAAGTGAAGGCACGCGCCGCTTTAGCCTCGGGGTGATGGACAGGGACGACGAGAAGGCGATTACGTCGGTCTGGAGGCTCGGCGGGCTCACACGGCGGGAGCTGGCGCGGCGGGTCTGGGCGGACGCGTACGAGGGCGACCTCCTGACGCGCGCCGCCGCGCTCTCCTACTACTTCCTGCTCGCGCTCTTCCCCCTGCTGATTTTCCTGACGGCGATGCTCGGCCACTTCGCGGAGGCGGGGACGGAGCTTCGCAAAAACCTGCTCAACTATTTCGCAAGCATCGCCCCGCGGACGGCCTCGCAGCTCATCCGCGCGACCATCGAGGAGATTACGGAGGGGGCCGGCGGCGGCAAGCTCTCCTTCGGCCTGCTGGCGGCATTGTGGTTCGCCTCCTTCGGGATGGGAGCGGTCGGCGACACGCTCAACTCGGCGTACGGGGTGAGGGAGTCGCGCCCCTGGTGGCGGGTGCGCCTGATCTCGCTCGGGCTGACGGCGGCGCTGGCGGCGCTCATCATCTCGGCGCTGTCGCTCGTGCTCTACGGCGGCGAGATAGGCGAGGGGCTGGCCGGGCGTTACGACCTCGGCGGGGCCTTCGTCGTGGCCTGGAACGTCATCCAGTGGCCCATCGTGCTCGCCTTCGTGCTCTCCGCCCTCGCGCTCATCTACTACTACGCGCCCGACCTGCGCCACCAGCGTTGGTACTGGATTACGCCG
>DASVSK010000951.1:0-2149 GCA_036388135.1 Pyrinomonadaceae bacterium
CGTTCGTGGGACGGACGTTGGCCGCGGCGCGCTTAAGCGAGGTTCTCAACCTCACGGTGGTGGGCATCTCCCGCGGTTATCAGCGCCTCGCGCCGGCGGCTGACGAGGTTCTGAGGGCCAACGACGTGCTGGTGTTGCAAGCGCGCGTCGAAGACATCCTCGACATCATCCCCGAAGCCGGGATACAGCTCGCGCCCGCCGCCGCGTACCTTGACTTCGAGTCAGGGGGCAGCGGCCTCGAATTTTTCGAGGCCATGGTGCCGCGTGGGTCGAGTATGAACGGGCGGACGATACGCAGCCTCGACTTCAACGCCCGCTACGGCCTCACGGTCTTGGCCGTTAGCCGCCGCGGCGCGTCGCTCCTGGGCAGGCTCAACACCACGACGCTCAGGTTCGGTGACTTGCTGCTGGTGGCCGGGAGGCGGGAGCTTTTTGAAAGGGTGGTCATCGACGGCCAGCTTTCTGTCATCGCGGAGGTCGCGGGGGGGCGGGTCGGGGGCGGCCCACGCCGCGATTCTTTAATCGGGAGCCTTCTGACTTACGCCTCTAACCTGCTCAAGCCCCGCTAGCCCGCGAGCGGGCGCGGCCTTCCTCTCCGCCACCCCGCGTGGCCCGCCTGAGACGGCTGCCGTCTCATGTCGTCAGGCGGCGGTAGATGGCGGGCATGCGCTCGGGGAGGGAGAGGACGTCGTCGATGATGGTGTAGCCGACCTCGCCGTAGAGGTCGCGCAGCTCGGATTCGGAGTCGCGGTCGATGGTGACGCAGAAGGGCGTGATGCCGTCGAGGCGGGCCTGGCGCAGCGCCTCGCGCGTGTCCTCGCGGGCGTAGCGCGCGTCGCCGTAGTCGTGGTCGTAGGGGCGGCCGTCGGAGAGGACGATGAGCAGGCGCGTGCGCGCCTGCTGGCGGCGGAGCTTGGCGGCGGCGTGGCGGACGGCCGCGCCGAGCCGCGTGTTGTTCTGGTAGTTGATGCCGCCGATGCGCTGCTCGACCTCGCCGGCGTAGGGCTCGTCGAAGTCTTTGACGACGTAAAACTTGACGTTGCGCCGCCCCTCGGACGTGAAACCGTAAATGCTGTAAGGGTCGCCGACGGCTTCGAGCGCCTCGCTCATCAGGACGAGCCCCTCCTTCTCGACCTCGATGATGCGGCGTCCCGGGTGCGTGTAGGGCTGCAAGGGGTGGCGGCCGATGGTGCGCGCCGTCGAGCTTGACTGGTCGAGCAGGAACGAGACGGCCACGTCGCGCTCGCGCCGGAGCCGCTTCGTGTAGACGCGCTCGGACTGCCGGCCGTCGGCGCGGCGGTCGATGACGAAGTCAATGAGCGCGTTCAGGTCGTAGTCGTCGCCGTCCAGCTCGTTCGCCACGCGCCGCATGCCCTCGGGGCGCATCAACTGGAACTGGTGCCGGATGGAGGAGATGACGCCGCGGTAGCGCGAGCGGGTCAGCTCGACGAAGCTGCGGTCGCCGCGCTTGACCCTCTTCTCGACGACGCGGCACCACCCGAGGCGCGTGTCCGACAAGTCCCTGTCCCACTCGTCGTACTCGAAAGCCTCCTCGCCCGGCTCCAGGACCTGCTCGGCCGCCTCGCCCGCCATCCAGCGCTCCGCGCCCGTCAGCGTCTCCTCGCCGCCCTCGGCCGCCTCGCCCGCCGCCCACGCGTTGAACAGCTCGCGCGCGTCGCGCCGCCGGTGCTCGCGCTGTCGCTCGTCGTCCGCGGGCTCGTCCTGTTCCTCGCCCTCCGCGTCGAGGTTCGACTGCGCGCCGCCCTCCTTGTCTTCGCCCGCGTCCTCGTCCGCCCGCGAGTCGCGCTCGGTCATCTCGGGGACGACCGACTGGAAGAGCGTGTAGACGCGCGAGGTCGCCATCAGTGTGTCGGCCACCGAGGCGTCGGGGCCGCCGAGGTAGTCGGCGACGATTGATTCGAGTTCCGAGACGGCCTGGCCGTAGAGCGAGCGCGCGTCTTCGAGCGCGCCGCCGCAGAGCGTGATCTGGAAGAGCAGCTCGAAGGGGACGAGCGAGACGGGCAGGCTGACGACGTGCGGGCGGTTGCGGCGCAGGTGCTCGCGCACGAGGTCGAGGTCGCGCCCGAGCCCGCGGTAGGCGTGGCGGAGCCTGCGGTCGATGCGCCCGTTCTCAAGCGTCCCGAAGATG
>DASVSK010000952.1:0-1952 GCA_036388135.1 Pyrinomonadaceae bacterium
TCCTCGGCGAGTTCGGGCAGGCCGACTACTGCGGCGCAAACGCCTTCCTCGACGCCTTCGCGCAGTCGCGCGCCGCGGGCGCGGCCCCCCACACGGTCGTCATCAACTGGGACATCTGGCAGGAGGCGGGCCTCGCCGTCCACACCGAAGTGCCCGCGCACCTCAGGCAGTGGCGGCAGGAGATGCTCGCCAAGGGCATCCTCAACTCGGAAGGCGTCGAAGTCTTCGAGCGCATCCTCGCCAGCGGGCTGCCGCAGGTGGTCGTCTCGACGCAGGACTTGCCCGGCCGCATCGAGCTCGGGAAATCCTTCACCGGCGAGAGCTTCCTCGAAGAGCTGCGCAAGAGCGGCGAGGCGCACCCGGCCGCCGCCCCTTCGAGGCGCGTGCTCGGCACCGGCTACGTCGCCGCGGCCGGCAACCTTGAGCAGGAGATAGCGGCCGTCTGGCAGCGCGTGCTGGGCGCGGAGCAGGTCGGGGTCAACGACAACTTCTTCGACCTCGGCGGCAACTCGCTCCTCGGCCTCCAGCTCGTCTCGGAACTCGGCCGCGAGCTGGGGCTGGAGGTCGCGCCGGTCACGCTCTTCGAGTTCCCCACCGTCGGCGCGCTGTCGCGCCACCTCAACCCGCAGCCGGAGGAGCCGGCCGCGGCGGCCGAGGCCGAGACGTTGCAGGAGCGCAAGCGCCGCCTGCGCGAGGGCGCGGCCGCCACGGCCGGCATCGCCGTCGTCGGGATGGCGGGGCGCTTCCCCGGCGCGGAGAACGTCGAGGAGCTGTGGAGCAACCTGTGCGAGGGCAACGAGTCCGTCACCTTCTTCACCGACGAGGAGCTGCTGGCCGCGGGCGTGCCGCAGGCTCACCTGAGCAACCCGCGCTACGTCAGGGCCGCCGCCGTGCTCGAAGACGTCGAGCAGTTCGACGCCGAGCTGTTCGGCTTCTCGCCGCGGGAGGCCGAGGTGATGGACCCGCAGCACAGGATTTTCCTCGAATGCGCGTGGGAGGTTCTGGAGAGGGCGGGCTATGACTCGGAGCGTTACGCCGGGTTGATCGGCGTCTTCGCCGGGACGAACCTGAGCACGTACCTGCTCCGCCTGCACGCCGACCCGAAGGTGCGCGAGTCCGTCAACATGCTCCAGGCCATCCTCGGCAACGACAAGGACTCGCTCACCACGATGGTCTCTTACAAGCTGAACCTGCGCGGGCCGAGCGTCGGCGTCCAGACCTTCTGCTCGACCTCGCTGGTGGCGATCCACATGGCCTGCCAGAGCCTGCGCACCGGCGACTGCGACATGGCGCTGGCGGGCGGCATCCGCGTCGTCGTGCCGTCGAATCAGGGCTACATCTTCGAGCGCGGCGGCCTCGCCCCCTCGGACGGCCACACGCGCTCGTTCGACGCGAAGGCCGACGGCAGCATCCTCGGCAACGGCGTCGGCGTCGTCTGCCTGAAGCGGCTCGAAGACGCGCTGGCCGACGGCGACCACGTCCACGCCGTCATCAAGGGGTCGGCCGTCAACAACGACGGCTCGCTCAAGGCCGGCTACACCGCGCCGAGCGTGCAGGGGCAGGCCGACGCGATTCTGGCCGCGCTCGACGAGGCGGGCGTCTCGCCCGACGAGATCAGTTACGTCGAGGCGCACGGCAGCGCCACCGAGCTGGGCGACCCCATCGAGGTCGCGGCGCTGACGAAAGCCTTCCGCGCCCGCACCGCCAAGAAGGGCTTCTGCCCCATCGGCTCGGTGAAGGCCAACTTCGGCCACCTCGACCGCGCGGCCGGCGTCACGGCGCTCATCAAGACGTCGCTCTCGCTTGAGCAGAGGCGCATCCCCCCGAGCATCAACTACGACGAGTCGAACCCGCAGATCGACTTCGCCAACAGCCCCTTCTACGTCAACACGAGCCTCGCCGAGTGGCGGGCAGACGGCGCGCCGCGCCGGGCCTGCGTCAACTCGCTCGGC
>DASVSK010000953.1:0-8012 GCA_036388135.1 Pyrinomonadaceae bacterium
CTACTGACTACTGTCTACTGACTACTATCTACTATCTACCGATTTCCCTTGCCGCCCCGCGCGGAGGCTGCCTATAATTCGGCGCTCTCGAATTTGCCGACTCAGTAGCGCGAGCGTACACTATCGCCAACATGCGCCGCCGAACACTTCTGCTGGCCGTCGGGCTCTCGGCTTTCTTCGCCGGGGCGTCGCTCGACTACCAGCTCCGCAAGCCGGGCCCGCTCGACTGCGCCTGCATGAGCCTGAAGTGTCGCCTCGTCTCTATCGCCGACCACCCGCTGGTCTTTCTGAGCGACCCACTCGAAACAATCGAACTGCTCTTCACGGCGCGCGGCTTCAACTGAGCGCGCGCCGCGGCACTAAAGGGACAACCGCCAAATGGTCTATCTCAAACAGCAGCGCCCCGAGAAGGTGACCGTGCCCGCCGTCCGCGCGAGCAAGGAGCGCGGCGAGAAGCTGGTCTGCCTGACGGCCTACGACTACCCGACCGCGCGCATCGTCGACGAGGCCGGCACAGACGTCGTCCTCGTCGGCGACTCTCTCGGCAACGTCGTGCTCGGCTACGACTCGACCGTGCCGGTCACGCTCGAAGAGATGCTCCACCACACGCGGGCGGTGCGCCGCGGCGTCGAGCGCGCCCTGCTCGTCGCCGACATGCCCTACGGCACGTACCACACGGGCGCGGACGACGCCGTGCGCGCCGCGCTCCGGCTCGTCAAGGAGGGCGGGGCCGAGGCCGTCAAGCTCGAAGGCGGGAGGGGCCGCGTCGAGGTCATCCGCCGGCTCGTCTCGGAGGAGATTCCCGTGATGGGGCACGTCGGCCTTACGCCGCAGTCTTTGAACAAGCTCGGCAGCTACCGCCTGCAGGCGAAGACGGCCGACGCGGCGCGCGCGCTCGTCGAGGACGCGCTGATGCTGGAGGAGGCGGGCGTCTTCGCCGTCGTCCTCGAAGTCGTCCCGCGCGAGATCGCGCGCGAGGTGACGGCGGCGCTCAAGGTGCCGACCGTCGGCATCGGCGCGGGCCCCGACTGCGACGCGCAGATTCTCGTCACGCACGACCTGCTCGGCCTCTCCTTCAGCAAGACCAGCCCGCGCTTCGTGCGCCAGTACGCTTCGCTGCGCGAGTCGATGGGCGCGGCCATCCAGGCTTACGCCGACGACGTGCGCGCCGGCTCCTTCCCTTCCGACCCCGAGTCCTACCCGCTCCCGGCCGACGCCGCCGCCGAACTCGGGCTCGCGCGCGACGCGGGCGACGAGGAGACGAAAAAGCCGTGAGTGGGGGACGGCGGATGGTGAGTAGATAAAAACCGTCCGCCGTCCGCCGTCCGCCGTTTACCAAATATGGAAATCATCAACCGCCGCCAACGGATGGCAAGCGTCGCGCGCAAGCTCCGGCGCGAGGAGGACAAGACCATCGGGCTGGTGCCGACGATGGGCGCGCTCCACGACGGGCACCTCTCGCTCGTGCGCGAGGCGCGCAGGATGTGCGACGTCGTCATCGTCTCGGTCTTCGTCAACCCGACGCAGTTCGGCGCGGGCGAGGACTTCGAGCGCTACCCGCGCGACCTGACGGGCGACACCACCAAGCTCGCCGACTACAACGTCGACTACATCTTCGCCCCGCCGGTCGAGGAGGTCTACCCGAGGGGCTTCGCCACCTACATCACGGTCGAGGGGCTCTCCGACGGGATGGAGGGCGCGGCGCGCCCCGGCCACTTCCGCGGCGTCGCCACCATCCTGACCGTCCTCTTCAACACCATCCGCCCCGACTTCGCCTTCTTCGGCCAGAAGGACGCGCAGCAGACGCTCGTCGTGCGGCGGCTCGTGCGCGACCTCGCCTTCGACCTCGAAGTCGTCGTCCTCCCGACGGTGCGCGAGCAGACGGGGCTGGCGCTCTCCTCGCGCAACGCCTACCTCACCGACGAGCAGCACAAGGCGGCGGCTGTGCTCTACCGCGCGCTGGCGCAGGCGCGCGAGGTCTACATGGAGGGCGAGCGCAGCGCGCGCCGGCTGGCCGAGGCCGTCCGCGCCCAGGTCGACGCCGAGCCCCTGGCGCGGCTCGAATACGTCGGCGTCGTCGACGCCGAGACGATGGAGAAGTACGACCGCATCCCCGAGGATCGTTCCGTCCTCATCGCGCTGGCCGCGCAGGTCGGCCGCACGCGCCTCATCGACAACATCGTCATCCAGCCCGCCCGCCAGAAGGCGCGCACCACCTCGGAGGGCTGACGCGCCCCGCCGCGTGACTCGAAACCCCGCGGGCATAAAACTGAGCCGCCGCAGTCTCAGAAGACTGCGGCGGCTCTTTCCGGTGCCTCATCAGGTCTCCTCGCTCTTGAGTCGAGATGCTGGGAATAAGTGGGACTGCCCGAGGCGTTTAAGCCCCAGCGGCGGGAGCGCGGCATACCCTGCGCACGTCCCGCCGGGGAGGCGGACGGCGGCGACGCACCCTCCGAAGAGTTTAAAACGGCGTCTCAGCCCGCCCCCGCGCGGGGTGCGCGGGGGCGGGCGCGCGGGGGTTTCTGGCGACCGCGGGCCATTCCGCCTTTATTCAGGTTTCCGGGCGGCTGGCGCTTGCCGTCGCGGGGCTTTGTTGTATAATCTGCCGCCGTGGCACGAGGCAGGACGAGACGAACCCCCGACGCCGCCAGTCTGACCCTCGCTGTTTGAGTGAGCGCAGAGTCACAGCCGGCTTTTCAAGCAGACGCTTTACCCGCCCGCGGTAAAATCTTGAAACAGCACAGTCGCAGCTCGATCCCGACGTCCCTTGCGCCGCACGTGTGCGGACACGAACAGTGAGCCGCGCCGCGCCCGTTTCACGCGTTATCTATCAGCACAGGAAGACCGCCGTCCCCGTCCGGCGACCATCCCCGCCACCGCCATGAGGGAGGTGTGTGGGTCGCCCGCGACACAGGGCGGCGCAAAGACCGTCCAGTGAGAACCCCGAAGGAGACACCCAATGGAACGCATCGTTCTCAAGCATCTCAGCGGCTCGAAGGCCAACCAGGTGGAGGAGTTCCCTCTCAACCACGTCAAGGAGCTCGTCCTCGGGCGTGACCCGTCGGCGACGGTGAAGTACGACCCCGACCGCGACGACCTGGTGGGGCGTCAGCACGCCAAGATCACGCAGGACCCTAACGACCCCTCGCAGTTTATCGTCGCCGACCTGAACAGCCGCAACGGGACGTTTGTGAACCGGCAGCGCCTGACGGGCTCCACCCGCATCAACCCGGGCGACGTCGTCCAACTCGGGCCGGGCGGCCCCGAGTTCATCTTCGAGATCGAGCCGAGGCCCGCCGGCGCGACCAAGGCCACGCGCGTCGCGCAGACCGGCCCGATGGCCCCGACCATGCCGGGCGCGCCCGCGACGCGCGTCCCCGGCGGCGGCGGCCAGCAGCCGACCTTCCCCCCGACGGGCCCGGCCGGCCCCGCGCCCTCGGGCGGCGTCGGCAAGGCCACGGTCGAGCGCATCGTCTCGCAGAACGTCCAGCAGGCCAGGAAGAGCCAGAGCCGCACCTACCTCGCCGTCATCGCGGCGGTCGTCGTGCTCGGCGTCATCACCATCGCGGGCGTCGGCGGCTACCTCCTCTGGCGCACGCGCTCGGCCGAGGAGGCCGCCTCGCAGCAGGTCGGCGGGCTGAAGTCTTCGCTCGAAACGGAGAGGGCCGCGGCCGGCAAGAAGGCCGTCAACATCGTGTCGGAGGTCGGCGGCGCGGTCGTCAAGATCGGCGCCTCCTGGCGGCTCGTCTCGGCGGAGGGCAACGGGCTCGTCTACCACCAGTACGTGCCCTACAACGGCAGGGCCGTGGCGGCCTACGTCAGCGTGGGCGAGGGCAAGGAGGCCAAGATCGAGCCGCTCCTGACCTACGAGAAGAACAACATGAACATCGGGATCGGCGGCTCGCACCACGGCTCGGGCTTCGCCGTCACGTCCGCCGGCGACATCCTCACGAACCGCCACGTCGCCGCCGCCTGGGAGAGCGCCTACCACTTCCCGCCCTCGGCCGACAACGGCATCATCCTCGGCCGGGGGCCGGACGGCAAGCCGGCCGCCGTCGGCACAGTCCCGCAGGCGCCGCGCGACTGGGTGCCGGCGCGCAGCAAGCAGGACAACATCAAGTACACCGGGCGCAACGACGTGCTCCAGGTCGCCTTCCCTAAGTCCGACCGCAAGCTGGAGGCCCGGGTCTCGGCCATCTCGCAGCGCCACGACGTGGCGATGATTAAGGTCGACAGCCCCGGCACGGTGCCGAAGGTCGAACTCAACGACAACTACGAGACCGTCGCGGCGGGCGAGTCGGCCCTCGTGCTCGGCTACCCGGCGGTCTCGCCGCCCGTGCGCGGCATCGTCCGCTCGCACGACGTCTTCAACAGCGAGTGGCAGGCCGTCGAGGTGCCCGACCCGACCGTCACGGTCGGGAACATCGGCCGCGTCCTGCGCAGCCAGGACGTGCAGGGCTTCGACAAGACGACGGTCAGCGTCATCGGCGACGCCTACCAGCTCCAGATCAACACGACGGGGCCGGGCAACTCCGGCGGCCCGGTCTTCGACGACCAGGGCAAGGTCATCGGCATCTTCTACGCCGGCTTCAGCGACGGCAGCGCCGCCATCACCTTCGCCGTCCCCATCCGCTACGGCCGCGAGCTGATGGGGGTGAAATAGACCGGTAGATAGTAGACAGTAGTCGGTAGCCGGTAGGAAGATGAGTTCCCTACCGTCCACCGACTACCGTCTACTGAATACCACCCATATGAGCCGAAGCTTTTTCGTCAACCAACCCATCGGCGAGTACCGCATCGTGGACTTCCTCGGGGCGGGCGGGATGGGAGAGGTCTACCGCGCGGTGCACCAGAAGATCGGCCGGGTCGCGGCCGTCAAGGTGCTGACGCAGGCCACGCAATCGAGCGGCTTCGTCGAGCGCTTCTTCAACGAGGCGCGCATCCAGGCCAGTCTCCAGCACCCGAACGTCGCCACGCTCTACGACTTCTGCGAGGTCGGCGGGCAGCCCTGTATCATCATGGAGTACGTCGACGGCCAGACGATCTCCGAGCGCATCGCGGGCTACGGCGCTCCGCTCCCGCTGGCCGAGACCGTCTACGTCTTCGAGAAGGTCTGCGAGGCCATCGAGTACATCCACCGCCACGGCGTCATCCACCGCGACATCAAGTCGAACAACATCAAGATCAGCTCGCAGGGGCAGGTCAAGCTGCTGGACTTCGGCATCGCCAAGGGGCAGACCTCGCAGCAGCTCACGCAGGTCGGCTCGGTCATCGGCACGCTCCAGTACCTCGCGCCCGAGCTGATCCGCGGCGGCACGGCCGACGCCCGCGGCGACATCTGGGCCCTCGGCGTCCTGCTCTACGAGATGGTGACGGGGCGCACGCCCTTCGACGCCGAGACCATCGGCGACCTCTGCGACCGCATCGACCGCGTGGAGTACGCGCCGCCCGCGCAGGCGAACCCGGGCGTCCCGCGCGAGGTGTCGGCCATCATCGCGCGCTGCCTGCGCAAGAACCCGGCGGAGCGCTACGGCTCGGCGGGCGAGCTGCTCGCCGACGCGCGCCGGCTCGCCGGCATCGTCTCCAGACCCGGCGTCGGCCCCCCCGTGGGCGGCGACGCGGGCGAGTACGCCGCGGGCGAGTACGCCGGGGCGGTGTCAGCCGGGCCGTCGAAGCTGCCGCTGCTCATCGGCGCGGCGGCGGCGGCCGTCGTCCTCGCCATCGTCGGCGTCGTCGCGCTCGCCTACCTCGGTTCGTCCGGCGGGGCCGGGGTGTCGAACTCCAACGCGGCCGCCAACGCGTCGAACACGGCGCTCGGGCTCAAGTCGGGGCAGACGCCGGCCGCGGGCCGCGACGCCTCCGAGCGCGTCGTCGAGATCACGGTCTCGGACGGCAGGGCCGACGTCTACCGCGGCGCGGAGAAGGTCGGGACGACGCCTTACCCCGTCCGCGGCAGGCTCGGCGAGCGCGTCAGCCTGACGCTCAGGCGCGACGGCTACGCCGACGAGCCCGTCGAATTCGTCGTCGGCGAGAAGAAGGCTTTCATGTACACGATGGCGAAGAGGTGAGCCGCGCGCCTTCGGGCCGCGCGGCCGCCGCCGCCACCAGGAATCATCTTTCAAGAGGGGACAGCGCATGTTTGGTAAAAAGAGGGCGGCGGAGTCGGAGCCGGAAACGGGGGGTCGCGGCGCGCAGCCGACGCCGGCCTTCGAGATCGTCGCCAGCGTGCAGACCGACGTCGGCTGCGTGCGCGAGATAAACGAGGACTCGGGGCGGCTGCTGCGCCCGTCCGACCCGGCGCAGCTCTCGGCGAGGGGCACGCTCCTCGTCGTCGCCGACGGGATGGGCGGCCACTCCGCGGGCGAGGTCGCGAGCCAGATGGCGGCCGACGTGGTCAGCCGCCTCTACTACGAGACGCCCGGCGAGCCGGGCGAATCGCTCAGGCGGGCGGTCGAGGAGGCCAACCGCCGGATACACTCGGCGGCCGCCGCCGACGAGAGTAAGCACGGCATGGGCACGACCTGCACGGCGCTCGCCCTCTGCGGCGGCCTCGCCTACGCCGCGCACGTCGGCGACAGCCGGCTCTACATGCAGCGCGCCGGGCAGCTCTACCAACTCTCCGAGGACCACTCGGCGGTGAACGAGATGGTCAAGCTGGGGCTCATCACTAAGGAGCAGGCGCGCACGCACGAGGACAAGAACGTCATCCTGCGCGCGCTCGGCACCAGCCCGGAGGTCGAGGTCTCGACCGTCGAGCCCTTCCGCGTGCGCGAGGGCGACCAGTACCTGCTCTGCTCGGACGGCCTCTACGACCTCGTCGTCGACGACGAGATCGCCGCCGTCCTCTCGGAGGCGGAAGACGTCCACGCCGCGGGCGAGCGCCTGATCGCGCTCGCCAAAGAGCGCGGCGGGCACGACAACATCACGGTGGGCATCATCGCAATCATGCCCGAGGGCACGGGGGCCGCCGAGGCGGTGAACTTGCGCGCGACGCGCGAGCTGGAGGCATTATGATCGGACAGGTATTCGGCAACTACAAGATCGAACAGAAGCTCGGCGAGGGCGGCATGGGCGAGGTCTTCCGCGGGGTCGACATGATGCTGGAGCGCGAGGTCGCCATCAAGTTCCTGCGGCCGGAGCTGGCGAGCCAGGCGCAGGTCGTCGAGCGCTTCCGGAGCGAGGCCGTCACGCTCGCCAAGCTCAACCACCCCAACATCGCGACGCTCTACAGCTTCATGCGGCAGGGCGACAGCTTCGTGATGGTTTTGGAGTTCGTCCGCGGCGTCACGCTCGACCACGTCATCCAGCGGCGCGGCTCCATCGCCGTCGACCAGGCCATCCCCATCTTCTGCCAGATGCTCGACGGCATCCAGGAGGCGCACAACTACGGCATCATCCACCGCGACATCAAGCCCGCCAACATGATGCTCACCGAGAAGGGCACGCTCAAGGTGCTCGACTTCGGCATCGCGCGCATCCTCGGCACCGCGCGCATGACGCGACAGGGCAACATCATCGGCACCATCGAGTACATGAGCCCCGAGCAGGTGCGCGGCTTCGAGACCGACGCGCGCTCCGACATCTACAGCTTAGGCATGCTCCTCTACGAGATGCTGACCGGCCGCTGCCCGTTCGACATCCAGAACGAGTTCGAGCTGATGAAGGCGCAGATAGAGCAGTACCCCGTCCCGCCGCGGCAGCTCAACCCGGGCATCCCCGAGGTCGTCGAGCAGGCCATCTGGCGCGCCATCGCCAAAGACCCGGCGCAGCGCTTCCAGAACGCCGCCGAGTTCCGCGGCTTCCTCCTCAACGCCGGCTTCGCCGCCACGGGCAGGCTTGAGCCCCTGGCCGTCGGCGACCCCTCGGCCTACGGCACGCGCCCCGTCACGCAGCCGCCTTCGAGCTACCCGCCGTCGCCGTTCATGACGACGCCGATGCAGCCCCGCTACCACACGCAGTCGCAGGCCGCGTCCGCGCCCTCGCAGCCCGGCGTCGCGCCGCAGTCGCAGCCC
>DASVSK010000954.1:0-1688 GCA_036388135.1 Pyrinomonadaceae bacterium
GCGCTCACGGTCTTCGGCTGCGCGGCGCTCCTGCTGCGCTTCTGGTCGCTGCTCTTCGGCGTCGCCCGCCCGACGACGCACGCACTCCCCGACACCAAATCCACCGACACGCGCGAACTCGGCTCGCCCCGCTCCGACTCGCTCAACCCCGCCAACGCCCGCAGCGTCACCGAGCAGACCACGCGCACGCTCGAACACGTCGAGAAAGGATGAAGGCGGAAGGCGGAAGTGACGGCCGTCTTTCCTTCACCCCCGCGCCCCCCGCCTTCCGCCTTCCCTTGACCCCCCGCGACGGGCGCGGCTATCATCCGCGCAAGTTCTTCGCGCCTTTTTCGAGCCTTTAATTCAGAGCCTGAAGCGGACTCGCGCGCGCGCCGTCGCGGCGGAGTCAACGCCCGCCGGAGAGGATGTGTGCGGGTCTTCCCCCGCCGCGGTTTCGGCACGTATGGAGAAGCTTGCAGTCCGACGCGTCGGCGTGCTCGTCAAGCCGAACCAGCCCGAGGCGCTCCAGACCATCTGCCGCCTCGCGGAGTGGTGCGCCGGACACGGCATCTCGGTCGCGGGCGGGCCCCGCCTCCAGCGCGAGCGCATCGAGGCCGAGACCGGCTGCGCGGTCGACTCGGTCGGGCACGACGAGCTGGTGCGGGACGCCGACCTCATCGTCGTGCTCGGCGGCGACGGGACGATGATCGGCGCGGCGCGGATGGTGGGCGAGGCCGAGACGCCTGTGCTCGGCGTCAACTTCGGCACGCTCGGCTACCTCGCCGACTTCACCGTCGAGGACATGATCCCGGCGCTCGAATCGGTGCTGGCCGGCGACTACACCATCGACCGGCGGCTGATGCTGGCCGCGTCGGTCCTGCGCGGCGGCGAGCGCCTCCTGCACGACCGCGTCCTGAACGACGTGGTCATCTCGAAGTCGGCGCTCGCGCGCATCATCGAGATCGAGACGTGGGTGGACAGGAAGTTCGTCAATTGCTTCCGCGCCGACGGGCTCATCATCTCGACGCCGACCGGCTCGACGGCCTACAACCTCTCGGCGGGCGGCCCCGTCATCTACCCCTCGATGAGCGCCGTCGTCATCACGCCCATCTGCCCGCACACGCTCTCGAACCGCCCGCTCGTCGTCCCCGACGACGTCGAGTTCGAGCTGATTCTGAAGACGCCGCGCGAGGAGGTCGCGCTCACGCTCGACGGGCAGGTCGGCATGCCGCTCGAATACGGGGACCGCGTCACCGTGCGCAAGAGCCGCACCGGCTTCAACCTGATTCAGGCGCACACGCGCAACTACTTCGACGTTCTGCGGAACAAACTGAAATGGGGACGGTGAAGTCCAAATATGAGTGAAGACAAGAGAGGGACGGGGCGCGACGCCTACGAGCGCGAGGCGACGACCGACCTGAAGGACACGACGCCCGACAGGCCGAAGGGGATGGCGCTGCACACGCGCATCCTCATCGGATTGACGGCGGGCGTGGTGGCGGGCGTGGCGACCTACAGCCTGTTCCGCGTCCCCGACCCAAAGGCGGCGGGGAATTTCGTCCCGCACCCGACCGTCGAGTGGGTCATCGGCAACTTCACGGAGCCGGTCGGGACGCTCTTCCTGAGGCTGCTGCTGATGGTCGTCGTGCCGCTCGTCTTCTCGTCGCTGGTGGTGGGCGTGGCGGGCGTCGGCGACATCCGCAAGC
>DASVSK010000955.1:0-8949 GCA_036388135.1 Pyrinomonadaceae bacterium
GCCGCGGCCGGCCGCTACCGCGTCTCGCACGTCTACGAGGACGGCCCCGCCGACAAGGACTGGGTGAAGGTCTCCGTGGGCGACTATCTCATCGCCATCAACGGCACGAACGTCAAGGCCGGCGACGAGTTCTGGGCGCTCCTCAACCACCGCCTGAACCGCAAGGTCGCCGTCAGCTTCAACCGCCAGCCGACGCCGGAGGGCGCGTGGAGCACCCGCATCGAGCCGACCACGATGGGCAACTTCTCGCAGCTCCGCTACGAGCGCTGGGTGAAGGAGCGCCGCGCGATGGTCGACAAGCTCTCGGGCGGGCGCGTCGGCTACGTCCACATCCAGTCGATGAACGCGCCCTCCCTGCGCCGCTTCGAGAAGGAGCTGCGCGAGTACCGGCAGAAGGAGGCGATGGTCATCGACCAGCGCTGGAACGGCGGCGGCAACATCGAGCAGGAGCTGCTCGCCATCCTCGTCCAGCGCCAGTACCAGGTCTGGCAGCCGCGCGGGACCGAGCCGACCACGCGCCCCTTCGCCGGCTTCTTCGGCCCGAAGATCGTCATGCAGAATTGGCGCTCGGCCTCGAACGCGGAGATGTTCCCGGCGGGCTTCCGCGCGCTGGGGCTCGGCAAGGTCGTCGGCACCCCGACGATGGGCGCGGTCATCGGCACGGGCAGCTACTCGCTCATCGACGGCTCGACCGTGCGCACGCCCGGCGTCGGCGTCTACCTCTTCGACAAGCAGATGACCAACATGGAGAACAACGGCGTGCGCCCCGACATCCTCGTCGAGAACACGCCCGAAGACACCCTCGCCGGCCGCGACCGCCAGCTTGAGACGGCAGTCCAGGAACTCCTCAAGGAGCTACAGGGCGGCGGCCGCCGCCTCGCCGCCGGCGAGGAGAAATAGGGGAGACAGTAGTCAGTAGTCAGTAGTCAGTCAGGAGTAGTAATCAGCCGCCAGGCTGTATCCCTGACGCGGAAAGAAGAGGGCGGCCGGGAAGTGATGAACTTCCCGGCCGCCCTCTTCTTTCCGCCTACTGACTACTGCCTACTGACTACTGTCTACTGTTTTTCAGTCCGCCTTCTTCCGGATGAAGGTCGGGACGTCGAGGTCGTCGGAGCGGGTCGGCGCGACCGGGCGCGACGTGTGGTCGCCCGCCGGCTGCGCGTAGCGCGACGGCTGCGCGGCGGCGGCCGCGTGCGTCGTCGTCCCCACCTCGGACATGTCCTTGTCGAAGCCGGTGGCGATGACGGTGATCTTCATCTCGTCGTGCAGGCTCTCGTCGATGACCGCGCCGAAGATGATGTTGGCGTCGTCGTCGGCCGACTCGCGGATGATGGAGCTGGCCTCGTTGACCTCGTAGAGCGTCAAATCCATCCCGCCCGTGATGTTGATGAGCACGCCCTTCGCGCCCTGAATCGTCGCCTCTTCGAGCAGCGGCGAGGAGATGGCCTGCTGCGTCGCCTCGACCGCACGGTTCGGGCCGCTGGCGCGCCCCGCGCCCATCAGCGCGAGCCCCATCCCCGCCATGATCGCCTTCACGTCGGCGAAGTCGAGGTTGATGAGGCCGGGGACGGTGATGAGGTCGGAGATGCCCTGCACGGCCTGCCTCAGCACGTCGTCGGCCATCTTAAAGGCGTCCTGCAAGGACATCGTCGGGTCAGCCGTGTGGAGCAGTCGCTCGTTCGGGATGGTGATGACCGTGTCGACGCACTCGCGCAGCTCCCTCAGCCCCTGGTCGCCCTGCGCCATCCGGCGCTTGCCCTCGAAGTGGAAGGGCTTGGTGACGACGGCCACGGTCAGCGCGTTCAGCTCGGTCGCCAGGCTCGCGATGATGGGGGCCGCGCCCGTCCCCGTCCCGCCGCCCAGGCCCGTGGTGACGAAGACCATGTCCGCGCCTTCGAGCGCCTCGATGATCTTCTCGGTGTCTTCGAGCGCGGCGTTGCGCCCGATGTCGGGGTTGGCGCCCGCGCCCAAGCCCTTCGTGAGTTTGCCGCCCAGTTGAATCTTGATCGGCGCGCGGGAGCGCTTGAGCGCCTGGAGGTCTGTGTTGGCGACGAGGAACTCGATGCCCTCGATGCCCGCCTCGATCATGCGGTTGACGGCGTTGCCGCCGCCGCCGCCGACGCCGATGACCTTGATGCGCGCGCCCGTGATCGGGGGGTCGTCATCGATGAAAATGTTAATCCCGCTCGCCGGACGGCCTTCCGGTGTCATATTCTGCAATTTCCTCTCTCCTCCCGAAGCTCCTGCCCCGAAGGTGTCGTGCGGTTATCTTGGGCTGTGCGCGCCATCGGTATCAATATATTGAGGGCTACATCTTGTGCCGGCTGGCGCGGCAGCATACAACATCTACTCAGAAAATACCACCAAAACGATTGCGAAATTTCGAGACCAGCGCGCCGAGTCCGCCGCCCGCCTGAGCCCTCGCCAGCGACGCCCGCATTTCCGCGGATTTCGCGCGCTGGCGTATCAGGCACAGCCCCGCGGCGGCCGCCCACGCCGGACTCTGGACGTCTTCGACCAGCCCGCCGAAGCGGTCGCGCTCGGGGTAGCCGAGGCGGACGGGCGCGTCGAAGACCTGCTCGGCGATCTCGACCATCCCGTTCATCAGCGAGCCGCCGCCCGTCAGGACGACGCCGCTCGAAAGCTGCCCCTCCCAGCCGGCCTCGCGTATCTCGTCGGCGACGTGCGAGAGAACCTCCTCGGCGCGCGGCTGGAGGATGTCGCACAGAATCTGGCGCGAGAGCTGCCGCGGCGGGCGGCCACCCACCGAGGGCACGTCGACCAGCTCGCCGCGCTGCGACTCCGAGAGGCTCAGCGCCGACGCGCAGCCGACGCCCCGCTTGATCTTCTCGGCCTCGGGGATGGGCGTGCGCAGTCCGAACGCGATGTCGTTCGTGAAGTGCGAGCCGCCGAGCGCGAAGACGGCCGTGTGCTGCACCGCGCCGCGCTGGTAGATGATGAGACCCGTGGTCTCCGCGCCGACGTCGACGAGCGCCGCGCCGAACTCCTTGTCGTCCTCGGTGAGCGTGGCCTCGGCCGCCGCCAACTGTTCGAGCACCATCTCGCCGACGACGAGCCCCGCGCGGTTGACGGCGTTGATGACGTTCTGGCGCGCGGTGACGGGGCTGGTCACGATGTGAACCTTGACGGCGAGCCGGGCACCGATCATGCCGACGGGGTCGTTGATGCCGTCCTGGTCGTCGACGATGAACTCCTGCGGCAGGCGGTCGACTATCTCGCGCCCCGCCGGGAGCTGGATGGCCGAGGCCGATTCGATGGCGCGGCGGACGTCGTCCTGCATGATCTCGCGGTCGCGCCCGGCGACGATGACCGGGGCGTGGCCGTTGCGGCGGCCGTGGCCGCTCTCGTAGACGGGGTCGCGCTCGCGCCCCGAGACGGCGACGATGGCCTGCCCGTTGAAGCTCATGATGTGCGAGCCGGAGAGGTTGATGGCGACCTCCTCGACCTCGATGCCGCTCATGCGCTCGGCCTCCTCGACGGCGCGCGTGATCGAATCGACGGCCGCCTCGGGGTCGACGACGACGCCTTTACGCAGGCCGCGCGCCTCCGACTCGCCGATGCCGACGACGTCGATGAGCCCCGCGTCGCCCGGCTCGCCGATGATGCAGGTCACGCGGCTGGTGCCGACGTCGAGGCCGACCGTGTGGGTCAGGTTCTTAGCCATCCGGGTTTCGCTCCTTCACAGATCGGGGGGTTTTCGTTTCGTCCGGCGCGAAATTCAAGTTCTCGGCTCGTTCGGCGCACTCCCCTCGTCCGGCGTCTTCGAGCTCGACCGTCATCCGACTCACCCGACGCGACGCGGGCGCACCGCCGCGCCCGCCGTGGGCTGCGCTTTCGGCTTCGCCTCGACGGCCTTCGCGGGCTGACGCTCCGCGGCCTTCTTCGTCTCCTTCGCGGCGGGGCGCGCGGGGCGCGACGCCCCCGTCGCGTTCGCGCCTTGCGCCGACACGTTCGCGGCTCGGGCGGGCGCGTCGGGGGTCTGCGCCGGGGCCGGGGCGGCCTCCGCGGTCGCGCCGGCCGGGGCGTCGGGGTCGGGCTGGTAGTGTGCGGTCGTGCCGGTGCTGACGATGGCGCGCTTGCCCTGCGCCACGTCGACGCCGACGATGAAGGGGCCGCGCGGCGTCTGCCGGTGCGCGTCGAGGACTTCGAGCGCCTGCCGGAAGCGCTTGGCGAAGTCCTCCTTGCCGAGCCTGACTTCGACCGCCGCGTCCTGACCCGCGAGCTGCACGCGCACGTCGCCGACGTCTTCGAGGTTGAGCTCGCTGACGCGCCCGGTCAGCCCGGCCTGCGCCCAGTCGCGCGCCAGCTCCCTCGCCATGTTCACGCGGGCGCGGTTCTGCCTCGCGGCCTGCGGGGTGCGGCTCTCGTCGAGCCCTCGGACGAAGAAGTCCTCCGCGTCGGGCGACGCCGCGCCGAGCAGCACGCCGTCGTCGTCGACCCAGACCAGCCGGCCGCTGGAGGCGCGGGCGATGACGCGCGGCTCGCGCTCGGCGACGCGAACGCGCAGGCCGTCGGGCAGCACGCGCGTCACCACCGCCTCGCGCACCCAGGGCAGCTCCTTCAACTCCTTCGCGATGACTTCGAGGTCGGCCTGCCACGCGCCCGCGTTCGAGAGGCGCAGCACGGAGGCGCGAATCTCTTCGCGCGAGGCGCGCGTCGCGCCGGCCACGTCCACCGACTTGACCTTGAAGAATGAGGCGGAGACGGCCGTGCGGTAGCCGAGGTAGGCGAGCAGGCCGAGCGAGACGGCGAGCGCCGCCTTGAGCAACGCGGGCACGTAGGACAGCGCGGACTTCCACGCGAAGCCCTTCTGCCCCGAGTCCTTCGACGACGCCTGGCCCGCGCGCCGCGTGTTCGCCCGCGGCGCGGGTGCCGCGCCGCGCCCCTTCGACGCTGCGCCGGCGCGCCCCGCGCGCGGAGTGATGACCTGCTCCCTCACTGCCCCTCCCCCTTGCGCCCTGCGCCCTTCGTCCCGACGAACGCGTCGGCGTCCGCCGCCCCCTCGTCCGAGTCCGGCCGCGCGCCCCACAGCTCGACCTCGTACTCCAGCTCTATCCCGTGCTCGCGCCGGAAGCGCTCGCGTATCTCCTCGGCCAGCGCGTAGGCGTCGGAGGCGCGCGCGCCCTCGCCCTCGGTGACGATGAAGTTGGCGTGGACGGGCGAGACGACCGCGCCGCCCCGCTTAACGCCCTTCATCCCCATCTCGTCGATCATCTTCCCCGTGCTCAACCCCGAGCCCGGCGGGTTCTTGAAGAAGCAGCCGGCCGAGCGCGCGCCGTGCGGCTGCGTGGCGAAGCGCTTCCGCTTGGCCTCGTCCATCCGCGCCTTGATGGCCTGCGGGTCGTCGGCCTTGAGCCTGAGCGTGCAGCCCAGCAGCAGCTCGCCCTCCCTGAAAGACGTGCGGCGGTAGTCCCACTTCACATCTGCGCCGGGCACTTCGACAACCTCCCCGCCGCGCGCGACGCGCACCGTCTCGACGACCTGCCCTATCTCGTGGCCGTACGCGCCCGCGTTCATCCAGAGCGCGCCGCCCACCGTGCCCGGTATGCCGCCCAGCCCCTCGATGCCCGACAGCCCGTGCCGAGCCGCCTCGACGCACAGGCGCGGGAGCGAGAAGCCCGCGCTGACGGAGACGCGCTCGCCGTCGAACTCGGCCCCGCCCTTCACCTCGCGCGTCGAGACGACGACGTAGCGGTGCTCTCGGTCGTCGGCGAGGACGTTGCTGCCCGCGCCGAGCACGCGCCACGCGACGCCCGCCTCTTCGAGCGCGCCGGCGACCGCGGCGGCCTCCGCCTCCGTCTCGGGGACGAAGAGCCAGTCGATCTCCCCGCCGACTCGTAAAGAGGTCAACTCTGCGAAGCGCCGCCCGCGCTCGGCGCGCACGCCCGTCCGGCGCGCGACCTCTTCAATCTGCGCGTCGCGCGCCCGCGCGCCCTCCGTTTGCGGCTCTTCGCCCATCACTTCCACATGCGCGGCGGCGGCGAAAGATGTCACGCCGTCGCCCCCGTCCCCGCGTCCCTGTCCTTCAAAAGCTCGACCAGTTGCTCGCCCGCGCGGTAGACGTTGCCCGCGCCGAGCGTGATGACCATGTCGCCTTCGCGCACCTCTTCCAGGAGCGCGCGGGTCGCGTCCTCGACCGAGCCGGCGTGGCGCGCGTCCTTGTGGCCGAAGCGGCTGACGGCCTCGACCAGCGCCTCGGCGCTCACGCCCTCGATGGGCTGCTCGCTCGCCGCGTAGACGTCCGTCACCATCAGCACGTCGGCGTTATTGAAGGAGCGCGCGAACTCGTCCATCAAGTCCTGCGTCCGCGAGTAGCGGTGCGGCTGGAAGAGGACGACCATGCGGCGGCCGGCCGCGCCGAGCTTGGCGGCGACGAGCGTGGCGCGAATCTCGGTCGGGTGGTGGCCGTAGTCGTCGACGACGATGACGCCCGCGGCGTCGCCCTTGAGCTGGAAGCGCCGCTGGACGCCGGTGAACTGCGAGAGCGCCTTCGTGACGGTCTCGAACGGCACTTCCAGCTCCAGCCCGATGGCGATGGCCGCCAGCGAGTTGTAGACGTTGTGCAGCCCCGGCACGAGCAGCGAGACTTCGCCGACGGGCTCGCCCATCAGCCGCGCCTGGTAGGTCGAGCCGAACCGCTGGTCGTAGCGAACCTCGCGCGCGGCGATGTCGGCCTGCGCCGAGAGCCCGTAGGTGATGCGGCGGCGGACGACCTCCGGGATGACGGCCTGCACGTGCGGGTCGTCGAGGCAGAGCACGGACGCGCCGTAGAACGGCACCTTGTTGACGAAGTCGGCGAACGACTTCCGCACGTCGTCCATGTCGGCGTACGAGTCCATGTGCTCGCGGTCGATGTTGGTGACGACGGCGAAGGTCGGCGACAGCATCAGGAACGAGCGGTCGCTCTCGTCGGCCTCGACCACCATCAGGTCGCTCTTGCCGAGCCGCGCGTTCGAGCCCATCGCGCCGACGACGCCGCCGACGACGACCGTCGGGTCGAGGTTCGCGTGCGCCAGCACGGTGGCTATCATCGAGGTCGTCGTCGTCTTCCCGTGCGAGCCGGCGACGGCGACGGTGTGCGGCTTGAGGCGCATCAGCTCGCCCAGCATCTCGGCGCGCGGGATGACGGGTATCGAGCGCCGCCGCGCTTCGAGCACCTCGGGGTTGTCGCCGCGCACGGCCGTCGAGCGGACGACGACGTGCGCGCCCGAGACGTGCTCGGCCGCGTGCCCCTCGTAAATCTTCGCGCCGAACTGTTCAAGCCGCGCCGTCACGTCCGAGCGCCGCAGGTCGGAGCCCGACACGCGGAAGCCCATGTTCAAAAGCACCTCCGCGATGCCGGACATGCCTATGCCGCCGACGCCGACGAAGTGAACGTGTTGGATGCGACGAAACATAAAATTCGAGTAGACAGTAGTCAGTAGACAGTAGTCAGTAGGTCTGCACCGCTGGTTGAATTCTTCCCGTTAAAGTGACCGTTAGTGCGAAGCATCGTTTTTGTTTTTCTACTGACTACTGACTACTGTCTACTGTCTACTTCCCTTTGCCTACCAGCCTCTCCATCAGATCGACCGCGGCGGCGGCGGCGTCGCCGCGTGCGAGCGAGCGCGCGGCCTCTTCCATCCGCGTGACGCGCTCGGGGTCTTCGACCAGCGCGGCGATCTCCTGCGCGAGCCGCTCGCCGGTGGCGTCCTGCTGCAAGACCATGCGGGACGCGCCCGCCTTCTCCAGCGCCTCGGCGTTCTTGCGCTGGTGGTCGTCGGCCGCGAAGGGGAACGGCACCATCAGCGAAGCCTTGCCGGCGGCGATCAGCTCGGCCGTCGTCGTCGCCCCGGCGCGGCAGACGACGAGGTCGCTCTCCGCGAAGCGCGCGACCATGTCGTCGATGTACTTCCGCACGTCGGCGCTCCCGCCCCACCCGGCCGCCTCGTAGCCCGCCCTCACCTTCTCGAAGTCGGCCTCGCCCGTCTGGTGGACGACGCTCAGCACGCCCCTGTGGCGTCCGAGGTGCGCGAGCGCCGCGACCAGCGCCTCGTTGACGGCGCGCGCGCCCTGCGACCCGCCGAAGACGAGCAGCGAGAAGCGCGAGGGGTCGCGCCCCTTCCTCCCTATCTCAAAGAACTCGCGCCGCACGGGGTTGCCCGTCACGACGCCCTTGCCGCGGAAGTAGCGCAGCGACTCCTCGAACGAGACGGCCGCCGCGTCGACGAAGAGCGCCAGACGCCGGTTCGTAAAACCCGGCAGCGCGTTCGACTCCATCACGAGCGTGGGGACGCGCATCAGCGCCGCCGTCAAAAGCACAGGGCCCGAGACGTAGCCGCCGGCCCCGACCACGACGTCGGGGCGGAACTCGCGTATCAGCCGCCGCGCCGCGAGGAAGCTGCCGGGGAGCATCGCCAGCCCCCTCAGCTTCCCCGCCAGGCCGACGTTCTTCAGCCCCGCCGATTCAATGAGCGAAAGCTCGAACCCGGCCTGCGGCACGAGCCGGGTCTCCAACCCCCTCGCGGTGCCGACGAAGCGGACGGCCGAGGCCGGGTCGCGCCGCGTCAACTCCTTCGCCACGGCGACGCCCGGGTAGATGTGCCCGCCCGTCCCGCCCGCCGCGATGAGCACGCGCATCGTCATCGCGTAATCTGCCACAGCGCCGCGGAGGCGCAGAGCAGCGCCGAAGTTTTCAAATACGCGGTGCGCAGTCTCTTCCCTTCCAACCCCTGACCCGCCCCCGCCCCCCGCGCCGCCTCGGCCGACCCGAGCCCGGCCCGGACGTTAGCGTGCTGCGAGATGTTCAGCAGCACGCCGACGGCGAAGAGCGTCGGCACCAGCGACGAGCCGCCGTAGGAGATGAACGGCAGCGGGATGCCCTTCGTCGGCACAAGCGCCAGCACGACGCTGATATTAAAGAGCGCCTGCGCCACCACGCCCGTCACG
>DASVSK010000956.1:0-2096 GCA_036388135.1 Pyrinomonadaceae bacterium
ACGCGGCGCTCCGCCTCGCGCCCGCGCACCGCGACGCGGCCGACGCCCTGCTCCTGCGCGAGCGCGTCGCGCGCGACGGGCTCGCGGCGCGCCACGCGGGCGCAGACGTGCTCGGCCTCGCGCGCGAGGTGGTCGGCCTCGCGGTCGAAGGCTTGAAGAGGGTCGCGCCCGAGGAGGCGGCCTACCTCGACGTGCTCGTCGCGCGCGTCGTCGACGAGGGCGTCTGCCCCGCCGACATCCTCCTGCGCAACTGGGAGGGCTCCTGGCACGGCTCGATGGGGCGCGTCTTCGAGCACCTGCGCGTCGCCTGAGTTAGTAGCCCGAGTCGCAGCCCGAGTCGTAGATTGAGCCGCGCGGATAATCTTTAAAGCCATGCAGCCCGAGCCCGGAGCAGACGACGCCGTCGTACGCTTCCGCCGCGTCACCTACTCGGCGGCGGGCGTGGCCGCGCCCATCATCGACGCGCTCGACCTCGAAGTCAGGCGCGGCGAGACGCTGGTGCTGCTCGGCGAGTCGGGCTGCGGGAAGACGACGACGCTCCGGCTCGTCAACCGCCTGCTCGCGCCCACCGCGGGACAAGTCCTCGTCGAAGGCAGGGACACGCGCGAGTGGGACGCGATTGAATTGAGGCGGCGGACGGGCTACGTGATTCAGGACGCGGGTCTCTTCCCGCACTTCACGGTCGAGCGCAACGTCGGGCTCGTCCCCGCGCTCGAAGGCTGGGACGCTGACGCCGTGCGCTCGCGGGTGGGGGAGCTGCTGCAACTCGTCGGGCTCGACCCCGAGAGGTTCGCGTCGCGCTTCCCCGCGGAGCTTTCGGGCGGGCAGCGCCAGCGCGTCGGCGTGGCGCGCGCGCTCGCCGCCGACCCGCCGCTGCTCCTCATGGACGAGCCCTTCGGCGCGCTCGACCCGCTGACGCGCGCCTCGCTCCAGCGCGAGTTCGCCGCGCTCCAGCGGCGTCTGGGCAAGACCGTCGTCTTCGTCACGCACGACGTGCGCGAGGCGCTCCTGCTCGGCACGCGCGTCGCGCTCATGAGCGCCGGCCGCGTCCTCCTGCTCGACACGCCCGAAGCCTTCCTCCGCTCCGAAGAGCCGCTCGCGCGCGCCTACCGCGAGACTTTGCAGACGCCGGCGGGGGCTTTGTCCGCCGCGGAGGGCGGGCCGTGAGCGCGTTCGAGTTCATACTCCGTAACTGGCGCGAGATTCTGGCGCTGACCGGCGAGCACGTGTTGCTCGTCGCCGTCTCGACGCTGGTCGCGGTCGCCGTCGGCATCCCCACGGGGCTCCTGCTCACACGCCGCGCGCGCTGGAAGCGCCCGGTGCTGGCGCTGGCGAACGTGTTGCAGACCATCCCGAGCCTCGCGCTCTTCGGCTTCCTCATCCCGCTCCCCTTAGTCGGCGGCATCGGCGCGCGCGCGGCGGTCGTCGCTCTCGTCCTCTACGCGCTGCTGCCCGTCATACGCAACACGGTGACCGGCGTGGAGGGCGTCGAGCGGAGCGTGCGCGAGGCGGCCGTGGCGATGGGGATGACGGACGGGCAGGTCTTGCGACAGGTCGAGCTGCCCTTAGCCGCGCCCGTCATCCTCGCGGGCGTGAGGGTTGCGACCGTCATCTCGGTCGGGGTCGCGACGGTCGCGGCCTTCATCGGCGCGGGCGGCCTCGGCACGCTCATCTACCGCGGCCTGCGCCAGAACGACGACAAGCTGATGCTCGCCGGGGCCATCCCCGCCGCGCTGCTCGCGCTCGCCGCCGACGCGGGGATAGGTTTGATAGAGTCGCGGCTCGACGTGCGGCGTCGCGTGGCGCGCGCGGGCGTCCGGGGGAGGGCGAGGGCGCGCCGACTGGCGGTCGCCGCGCTCGCCGTCCTGGTTCTGGCGGGCGCGGGACTTGCGCTCCGGCTCGCGTCGTCGCGGCCCGACGTGAAGGTCGGCTCGAAGGATTTCACCGAGTCGATCATCCTCGCCGAAATCTTCGCGCAGGGGTTGGAGGCGCGGGGCCTGCGCGTCGAGCGGCGCTACGAGCTGGGCGGCAACCTCGCGCACGAGGCGCTCGCGGCGGGCGAGGTGGACGCCTACCCCGAGTACACGGGCACGTCG
>DASVSK010000957.1:0-4673 GCA_036388135.1 Pyrinomonadaceae bacterium
TGTAGGGGAAAGGGGCGCGGAAGAGGTTGTCGTACCGCGTCGTCAACTGCCGCAGCAGTCCGGCCAGCCCGTCGCGCTCCTCGCCGCTCAAAAGGTCGAGACTCGACACGTGCCGCCGGCTGATTACTAACGTCTCGAACGGCCACACGGCCCAGAACGGGACGAGCGCCACGAAGTGCTCGTTCTCGCAGACGAGGCGCTCGCCCCGCGCCAGCTCCAGCGTCAGGTATTCGCCCAGCAGGCTCACGCCGCGCCTCTCGAAGTGCTCTTCCTGCGACTTCAGCTCCCCGGACGCCTCGCCCGGCACGCTCTCGCCCGCCCATATCTGGCCGTGCGGGTGTGGGTTGCTCGCCCCCATCATCGCGCCGCGGTTCTCGAAGATTTGGACGTGGCTGACGAAGGGCATCGCGCCCAGCTCCACGTACTGCGCGGCCCACACGTCGACGACCGCGCGGACGTCGACGGCCCCCATGCGCGACAGCGTCAGGTCGTGGCGTGGCGAGAAGCAGACGACGCGGCAGAGGCCGCGCTCGCTCTCCGCGCGTAACAGCGCGGCGTCATCCGACGCGCCGGCGGGCGCGTCGGGCGTCAGCGCGGCGTAGTCGTTGTCGAAGACGAACGCGCCTTCGTAGGCGGGGTTGACGTGACCGCCCGCGCGCGCGTTGCCGGGGCAGAGGTAGCACACGGGGTCGTACCGCGGCTGCTCCTCAAGGGCTATGTCCTCGGTCTGCCCCTGCCAGGGGCGCTTCGTCCTGTGCGGCGAGACTAAGACCCACTCCCGCGTCAGCGGGTTGTAGCGCCGGTGCGGGTGCTCCCCCAGGTCAAACCTCATGCTCGTTCCCATCCTCTACTCGCGGGCCCTTCCGGGTTCGCCGCCGGTCACCTCGCAGGCCCCGTCGGCCGCCTCGGAGACGTAGACGGCCGGCACCCTCCCCGTGGCGAGTTGGTACCGCTCGGCTACGGAGGCGCGGAAGGCGTCGACGGCGTCGCGCCTGACCAGGTTGACGGTGCAGCCGCCGAAGCCGCCGCCGGTCATCCGCGCGCCCAGCACGCCATCCACCCCTTCGGCTATCTCCACCAGCGCGTCCAGCTCGCGGCAGCTCACCTCGTAGTCGTCGCGCAGGCTCCGGTGGGAGAGCCACATCAGGCGGCCCAACTCGCCGAGCGCGCCCCGCCGGAGCGCGTCGGCCGCGGAGAGTGTCCTCTCGTTCTCGGTGACGACGTGACGGCAACGCCTCGCTACGCGCTCTGGTAAGAGCGACTTGTGCTGTTCGAGCTGCCCCGCGGTCACGTCCCTGAGCGCCTTTATTCCGGGCAGCGCCTCCCTCAGCAGGGCGACGCCCTGCTCGCACTCGGCGCGCCGGGTGTTGTACTCGGAGGCGGAGAGTTCGTGCTTCACCCCCGAGTCGCAGATGACGACCGAAGCTCGCGAGGTGTCGAGCGGCGCGGCCGCCGCCTCCAGCGCGCGGCAGTCTATGAGCAGCGCGTGGCCTTTGCGCCCGAGCGCGGAGACGAACTGGTCCATGATGCCGACCTGCGCGCCCACATATGTGTGTTCCGCCTCCTGGCCGGCGAGCGCCAGCGTGACGCGGTCAACCTCCTGCCCCGAGACGGCGCTCAGCGCCAGCCCCGTGGAGATTTCGAGCGCCGCCGAGGACGAGAGCCCCGCCCCGGCGGGCACGTCGGAGAGCAGAACCAGTTCGGCCCCGCGCAGCCTCACCCCGCGGCGCTCCAACGCCTGCGCCACACCTTCGACGTAGTCGAGCCAGACGCCCCTGCGCACGGGGCCGGGGGCGTCCAGGTCGAACTCGGCCCCCTCCCCCACGTTCAACGAGTGGACGCGCACGCGGCGGTCGTCGCGCGCGCGAGCCCCGACGACCGTCTCGCGCTCGATGGCGATGGGGAGGACGAAGCCGTCGTTGTAGTCCGTGTGCTCTCCGATCAGGTTGACGCGGCCGGGCGCGCGGAAAACACGCGGCTCGCCGCCGTACAACTCTCCGAAGGCGCGTCGTATCTCCCCCGCGTCAATCATCGCCGTCCCGCCCCCGGCCGGTCGCGCCCGGCCCCTCGCCCGCGGTCTCGTCCTGACCGCCGACGGCGAGTCGCATGATGTTCTCCTCGGTGCAGTCGCCGCGTTCGAGCACGCCGGTGACAAGCCCCTCGTGCATGACGGCCACGCGGTCGCTGACGTTGATGACCTCCTCCATGTCGCTCGAAATCATGACGATGGCGACGCCCGACTCCGCGAGCTTCCGCATCAGGTCGTAGATTTCGGCCTTCGCGCCGACGTCGATGCCGCGCGTCGGCTCGTCGAAGATTAAAACCTTCGGCTCCAGCGCCAGCCACTTGGCGAGCACGACCTTCTGCTGGTTCCCGCCCGAAAGGTTCCCCGCCCGCACCTCGACCGAAGGCGCTTTGACGTTCAGCCGCCCGCAGATGTCCTTCGAGCCCTCGCGCTCGCGTTCGAACGAGATGAGTCCCCCCGGGGCGTACCGCCGCAGCGCCGGCATCGTGACGTTCTCTCGGATGGGCATGTCCGTGACGAGCCCGGCGGTGCGCCGGTCTTCGGGGATGAGGTAGACGCCGTAGCGGATGGCGTCCCGCGGCGAGCGGATGACCAGCGGGCGCGAGTCGAGCATCAGCCGCGCCTCGACCGCGGGGTCGACGCCGAAGACGGCCTGCGCCACCTCGCTGCGCCCCGCGCCGACGAGCCCGGCGAGGCCGAGAATCTCGCCGCGGCCGACGTCGAATCTGACCCTCTTGTCCGGGTAACGCGCCGTGCGCAGACTCTCGACCTCGAAGTAGCGCGGCCGCTTCTCGCCCTCCGGGCGCTGGTAGAAGCTCTCGACGTCGCGGCCGACCATCATCCGCACCATGCGGTCGTGCGTGACCTCTTCGCGCGCCAGCTCGCCGGCGTTCGCGCCGTCGCGCAGCACCACCGCGCGGTCGGCTATCTCCCTGACCTCGCCCAGCCTGTGGGAGATGTAGATGACGGCGACGCCCTCGGCGCGGAGGTCGCTGATGACCCGGAGCAGGCGAGAGGTCTCGGTCAGCGTGAGGGAGGACGTCGGCTCGTCCATGATGAGGACGCGCGCCTCCTGCGACAGCGCCTTGGCTATCTCGACCATCTGCTGCTGCGCGATGGAGAGGCGGGAGAGCGGCGTGTCGGGCGCGAGCGCGAGGCCGAGCCGCGCGAGGTGTTTCGAGGTCTCCTCCTCCATCCGGCGGCGGTCGACGAGCCGCAGCGGCCCCCAGCGCGTCGGCTCGCGCCCGAGGAAGACGTTGGCGGCCACGTCCAGGTTGTCGAGCACGTTCAGCTCCTGGTGGATGAAGGCGATGCGGTGGCGCGCGGCGTCCCCGACGGTGTGCAGGGCCGCCGGCTCCCCGTCGATGATGACTTCGCCGGAGTCGGGCCGGTGGACGCCGCCGAGGACTTTCATCAGGGTGGACTTCCCCGCCCCGTTCTCCCCGAGGAGCGCGACGACCTCGCCCGCGCTCAGCCCGAAGTCCACGCCCTTCAGGGCGTGCACGCCCGCAAAGCGCTTCTCGATCTTCCGCATCTGAAGGATCGGGGTCATAAGAAAAGTAGACAGTAGACAGTAGACAGTAGACAGTAGAAAAACCTTCGGAGCCGGGTGTCAGTATTTCAGTGTCAACGACCGCGGCGCGGAGTGCCTACTGACTACTGTCTACTGTCTACTTCCCCTCACCTCCCGCGCAGCTCGTTGATCTTCCTGGTGAACTCTTCGACCGTGTCGCGCTTGACGACCTTCGTCTCGACGAACTTCTGCCTGTTCGCCGGGATTTGCGAGCGGTCGCCCGCGAGCGCCTGCGCCATCATCTTGATCGCCTGGTAGCCGAACTCGTAGGGCTGTTGGACGACGGTGCCGTGGATGGCACCCTCGCGGATGCCCGCGAGCGTCTCGTCCTCCTCGTCGAAGGCGACGATCTTGACCTGGCCCGCCTTGCCCGCGTCGCGCACGGCGTTGAGGATGGCCGGGCCGTTGTAGCTCCAGAGGCCGACGAGCCCCGCCACGTCCGGGTGCTTGACGAGCGTGTCGGCCACGTTGGACTTGGCGCGCACGCGGTCGGTGTCGTCGGTGCGCGTGTCGATGATCTCGACGTTCGAGCCGGCGAGCGCCTCCCTGATGCCCTGCAAACGCTCGGCGGCGTTGCGCGCGTCGAGCTTGCCGACGAAGACCATGATCTTCCCGCCCTGCGGCAGCGCCTCCCTGACGAGCGCGCCGGCCTGGCGTCCGGCCGCGACGTTGTCGGTGCCGACGTAGCAGGCGCGCTCGCTCGACGGCGCGTCCGAGTCCTGCGTGAAGACGAGCGTCTGCTTCGCCGTCTCGTTGATGAGCCCCGTCTGGTTGTCGGGGTCGACGGGGCTGATGGCGACGCCGTCGACGCCCCTGGCGAGCAGGTCGTCGACGATGCGCTTCTGCTCGGCGGCCGTGCCGTCCGAAGGTATCTTGAACTCGGCCGTCACGTCGGCCAGCTCCGCGTCGGCCTTCTCGACCCCCTTGCGCGCGATGGTCCAGAAGTCGGAGGCGTTGTTGGTGATGAACGCGAGCCTCTTCGCGCCGCCGCCGTTTGCGCCGCCGCCGTTCGCGCCCGGGCCCGCGCCCTGCGTGCAGGCGTTGGCGGTCAGGAGCAGGCAGGCGCAGGCGAGC
>DASVSK010000958.1:0-1682 GCA_036388135.1 Pyrinomonadaceae bacterium
GAGGCGGAGGCCAGCAGGGCTTTCGCCGCCTCCTCGGCCGTCGCCTTCTCGAAGATGGAGACGGTCACGCTGTCCTTCCCGTATCCCCACATCTGCCTCGTGTTGTCGCCCGCCTTCTTCTTGTGTTGGAGCCGCCACAGAAGGTCTTTGGCCCGGAGCGAGCGCTCGATTTTGTCGCCCAGGGTCGCGCCGCCCTGCGCCGTCACCGCGCGAAGGCCCGCGCCGGCGATGAGGCCGATGAGAAGGGTCATCGCCAGGTCTTGGTCACCGTTCTGTTCGTGATTTCTCTGAGGGTCATCGAAACTTCCTCCGCTGTCAGGTTATGGGATTCTGCGGCGGCGCGCGCGGGACTCAATGCGCGCGCACGCCGCCGCGCGGGACTTAGTTGGCGTCGAGCTCGTCGAGCATGTGCCGGGCGAAACGCTTCGCCGCCTGGAGCGACGAGGTGTCGAGCCTGATCATGATCTTGCCGTGCCGCACGACGAGCGTGCCCGCGCCCTTCTTCCTGTACGGGCTGTCGCCGATGGTGTACGCCTCATCACCCAGCCCCTGCACCTTCTCGATGCTGACGGGAACGCTGATCGGGGACTTGATGAACTCGGCTAACGTCTTCGCGGCTGCCTCCTCGTTTTCGTACTCGTGGGTGGCCGTCGAGACGTACTCGTCCTCGCCGAGCGCCCAAGACTGGGTGAAGTACTTGTTCTCCCCCGCGCCTTTACGCTCGTCCTTCTTGACGAGCTTCCAGCTCGGCTCCTTCGCCTTGGCAGCGCGCTCCATCTTGTCGAACAGCGATTCGTCCCTTTGAGCCATCGTCTTCACCTGCTGCCCGACTACTAGGAGTGCGGCCAGCGCCGCCGCTAAGGCGAGCACGACGAGCACCTTTGACCTGCGCCCGCGGCGCGCCGCCTGGGTGCTACTCTGCTGCGTTCTTTTTTCCGTTTTGCGCATTGCTTTCACCTCATAATTCTGCCGCCTATGCTGACAGGTCAGTAGTAGTACCACCCGCCGTAGCAGTAGCACGAGGACGAGTCCCACGAGCCGCCACGGTTCCAGCAGTCCTGCTCCTGCCACGGGTCGCAGGTGTTGAGCGAGTATACTTCGACCACGACGTTCGGCGTGTGGTCGCCGAACCACTCGACGCCGTCCTGCACCATCCGCCACTGGAAGTTGTAGTAGCCGGGGTAGGAGGGCGCGGTGACATAGAACTCGATAGTCACCTGCTCGCCCGGCGCGACCGACCGCGGCAGCGCCGCGCGGTTGATGCCCCACGTCCAGTTGTCCTGCGGGTTCTGCGCGCCGAGCCGGTAGAGATCGGCGTCAGTCCAAGTATTATCGCCGTTGTTCTGCAAGGTGACGGAGACCAGATAGCTCGCCCCCGCCTCCATAAAGGTCGGCACGGACTGTGAGACGACGGAAGCGGCGCGCGGGATACCCGTTCCGCCGGTCGAGGCCGTCACGCCGCAGGCGTAGCCGGCATCCCCGAAGAGCGTCATCCACGTGGGCGACTCGACCCTCCATAAGTTGGCCGCCTCGCCGTTGACGCACGCCCCGGACGAGTTGACCGCCTGCATTATCTTCACCTCCGGCTCAACGATGCCGTAGGAGGCGTCGTAGGAGAGCGTGGAGGTTGGCGTGCTGGCCTTCACGGTCGCGTGGAACGTGAAGTAGGGGTTGGCGGCCAG
>DASVSK010000959.1:0-2615 GCA_036388135.1 Pyrinomonadaceae bacterium
GGGATGCGCAAGACGCGCCACGTCGAGTCGAACATCGCCGCCAGCGACGCCGGCCCGCTCGCGGCCGACCTGCTCGCGGAGCTGCGCGCGCACCGCTGGGAGCGCGCGCCGAAACCCTGGTCGCAGTAAGCGGGCTGAGACTTCAGTCCGCGTCGAGAAGCTCGATGAGAGACACGACGAACTTCGCCCGCGTCCGCGCCGCCGCGCTCACACTCGCGTGCGCGCTCGCGCTCCTGTCGCCCCCGCCCGCCCCGGCGCGCGTGCGGCCGACTCAGGAAGCACCGCCGAGGGAAGAAGGCACGTTCCGCGCGCCCGACCTCGTCGAGCTGAGGAAGCTCGACCGCTCCATCAAGCTCGACGTGCGCTACGCGACGGCGAACAACTTCGCGCGCCGCGCCGTCTACGCGGAGGCGCGCGTCTTCCTCCAGCGCCCGGCCGCCGAGGCGCTGGTGCGCGCGGCGCGCGCGCTCAGGAAGAAGGGTTACGGCCTCGCGGTCTTCGACGGCTACCGCCCGTGGTCGGTCACCAAACTCTTCTGGGACATCACGCCCGCGGACAAGAAGCAGTTCGTCGCCGACCCCTCGAAGGGCTCGCGCCACAACCGCGGCTGCGCCGTCGACCTGACGCTCTACGACCTCAAGACCGGCCGCCAGGTCTCGATGCCCGGCGAGTACGACGAGATGTCGGAGCGCTCGCACGCCGACTACGCGGGCGGCACGCCCGAGCAGCGCCGCCTCCGCGACCTGCTCCGCTCCGCGATGGAGGCCGAAGGCTTCAACGTCTACGCTCCCGAGTGGTGGCACTTCGACTACAAGGACTGGCGGCAGTACCCCATCCTCAACATCAGCTTCTCAGAGATCGGAAAGCCTAAACGGGAAGGCCGCGGGCGCGGCTCACACCAAATAGTGCCGCGCCTGCACCATCTGGCATAGGCGGCCGCGCGCCGCACCTCGATTTCCCTTGAAAAACGCCCGACGGCAGTCCCCGCCTGCGTATTCCCGAGCGACGGGCACGAGCCTTGCACCGCCCGCCGTTAAAGGACGAAAGCCCCCCAAGAGCTTTTAGCCTTCCGATAAGGCACGGCTTCGTCCGCCCAAAGTCTGTCCCCGCGCAGCACCAGTTCTGCACGCCAACGAAGGAGCGTACCAGTATGCGTTCTCGTCTCTCTGCGCCCGCCGCTCTCCTTATCCTGCTCTCCACACTCTTTCTCTCGACCACGCCCGCGCTCGCCGACGACACCTACGAAGACGAGTACGAGGAGCGCGCGCGCGTCCTGCGCGTCAGCCTGCTCAAGGGCGAAGTGAGCCTCAAGCGCGCCGGCGAAGACGAGTGGGAGGTGGCGCGCCTGAACGCGCCGCTCGTCGAGGGCGACCTGCTCGCCACGGGGCGCGACGCGCGACTTGAGATTCAGGTCGACGCGCGCAACTTCGTCCGCCTCGGCCCCGACTCGGTGCTGAGGGTCGTCACGCTGCGCGACGAGGGCATCGCGCTCAGCCTCTCCGAAGGCACGGCCACCGTCCGCCTCGCGCGCTTCAACAAGGACAAGGAGTACTTCGAGCTGGACGCCCCGGCGACGACCGTCGCCGCCGAGAAGACGGGCCAGTACCGCCTCGACGTCGAGCGCGACGGCTCGGTGCGCGTCACCGTCCGCGAGGACGGGCGCGCGCGCATCTACTCGCAGGACTCCGGCTTCGTCCTTCGCGACGGCCGCACGGCGCGGCTCGCGGGCGCGGCCGCCCCCGGCGAGCGCGACTGGGAGTTCTCCGCCGCCGCGGGCTTCGACGAGTGGGACTCGTGGAACGACGAGCGCGAGCGCTACCTCGCGTCGCGCCTGCGGCACGAGGGGCGCGAGCGCTACTACGACCCGGAGGTCTACGGGGCGGAGGAGCTTGACGCCTACGGCGATTGGGTCTACACGAACGATTACGGCTACGTCTGGCGGCCGCACACAACCGCCGTCAACGGCTATCACGACTGGGCCCCTTACCGCTACGGCCGCTGGGTCTGGTGCCCGCCCTACGGCTGGACGTGGGTGGCGGACGAGCCCTGGGGCTGGGCCCCTTACCACTACGGCCGCTGGGTCTACGTCAACAACAACTGGTGCTGGGCCCCGCGCGGCTACGGCTACCGCTACCGCCGCGCGTGGTGGCGGCCCGCGCTCGTCGTCTTCGTCACCGTCGACTTCGGCCGCGACCGCCACGTCTGCTGGTACCCGCTCACACACGGCCAGCGCGACCCGCGCGGGCGCTGGTGGTCGCGCGGCTACGACCGTCTGACGCCGCTGCGCGGGCGTGACGCCGAACACCTGCGGCGCGCCAACCCGGCGCTGCTGCGCGCCGTCACCACGCTTCCGGCGCGCGACTTCGGGGCCGCCACGCTGCGCGCGCGCCCCGCCGCGGGCGACGTCGCGCAACGCGCCCTCGCGGGCGAGCCGGTGCGCGGTCAGTTGCCCATCGCGCGCGCCGGTTCTTCGCGCGGCGTGCCGCGGGCTAACGCCCCCTCCGGCGGCGCGAGGCCGACCGGCGCGAACGGCCGCGACGTGCTGACCATCAACCGCCCGGCCCCCGTCGCGCCCGCGCGCTCGCTGCCCGACCGCCCGACCGGGGCCGCGGCGC
>DASVSK010000960.1:0-3954 GCA_036388135.1 Pyrinomonadaceae bacterium
TGTTACGCCTTCATCTCCCGAAGAAGCCGGGGTCCATCAGATACCAGTTGAACAGCCCGGCCGCCAGCCCGACGCCGAACGCCAGGAGTACGATGATTTTGTCCCGCGTCGTCTCCGGCTTCCCGCTCTTGCCCGGGAACAGCAACACGAAGAATCCGCCCACCACGCCGGCGGGCGCGAACGCGGCCAGTTTCAAAGAGTAGCGCCCCTCGCCGTACAACTGGCTCCAGTTGTAATAGGTCAGTCCGGCGAAGAGCAGAATGAGCCCCACCCCCAACAGGCGGGCCTTCAAATGACGCATAGCGGTCTCCCGTGTGGGACGTCAAAGATGATAGAGCGGCAAAGGCCGAGTGGTTCGGTCTAACTGCGTGGAGGGGCGTGGAAGGCCGAACGGTTCGGCGTCGATGGTAAGGTCGCGCGGGCGCGGTGGCAAGTCCGACCGGGGCGGGGCCGCCGAGGACTGTTCGGGTCAACCGTCATCCGCGCGCGGCGCGGGGGCGTGCGCCCTGTCCCACCAGCGGCGCGTGAGGAGCCAGAGGAGGCCGGGGACGACGAAGAAGAGGCCGATGGCGACGGTGACGGCGCGCGGCGAGATTCCGAAGCGGTCGAGCGCCTCGCCCGTGGCGTAGTTCGAGGCGGCCATCGCCAGCGTCATCAGCATCATCTCGGCCGCGAAGACCCGGCCGAGGAACTCGTCCTCGACCGTCGACTGCAACAGCACGGTCGAGAAGACCCACAGGACGCTGCCGCCCATGTGCGCGACCGCGAGCCACAGGAGCGCGAGCGCGAAACTATCGGCGACGCCGAACAGGACGTAGAACGCGCCCGACACGATGAACGAGACGCCGATGGCGCGCTGCATCTGCTCGCGCGTCTCGCCGTAGAAGCGGCGCATCACCACCGGCCCGACGGCCGTGCCGACGCCGCGCGCCGCGTAGAGCACGCTCATGCCGAGCGCCGCGCCGCCGAGTCCCGCCCCCAGGCTGAGGCGGAAGACCTTCTCGCCGAAGACCGGCAGCAGCGTCAGTATCCCGCCGCCCACGCCCCACGCCGACTTGACCAGCAGCAGCGCCATCACCCGCGGCCGACGCCGCACGTAGCGCAAGCCTTCGAGCGTGTCCGTGACGCCGAGCGCCTTCGACAGCGTGAGCGGCGTCTTCGGGCGCGGCGGCCGCTCGGGCAGACGCACGCCCGCGACGAGCACGGCCGAAAGCAGGTAGGTCAGGGAGTCGATGACGAAGGCGGCGTCGGTGCCGAACCAGTCGGTGACGGGGCCGCCGACGGCCGCGCCGAGCGTGAGCATCGCCGACCACGTGACCGACGAGATGGCGTTGGCCGCGACGAGGTCGCGCGGCGCGACGACCGAGGGGAGCGCGGCCGAGCGCGCGGGCTCGAAGAAGGCGGAGCAGGCGAGCTGGAGGACGGTCAGGAGGTAGACGAGCCAGACCTGGTCGGGGCTGCGGATGAAGAGGAAGCCGAGGACGACGAGGGCGCGCGCCGCGTCGCTCACTATCATGATGTGGCGCCGGTTGAAGCGGTCGGCGAGGACGCCCGAGAGCGGGCCCAGCACGACGCTCGGCAGGAAGCGCGCGACGAGCACGAGCCCGACGGCGCGCCCCGAGCCCGTCAGCCGCAGCACCAGCGTGAAGAGCGCGATGGTGTTGAACCAGTCGCCGAGCTGGCTGACGACCTGCCCGAGCCAGAGCCGCCGGAAGTCGCGGTTGGCGCGCAGCAGCGCCAGGTAGCCCGCCGCGGGCGCGCCCTCGTCCCGCGCACTCTGCTCGCTCTCCGCCTCGCCCAAAACTTCACCGCCGCGCTCTCTTGAAAGGTTGTCGGATGAGAGTGCCCGCGCCCCGCGCGAGTTGTCAAACGTCTGTGCCTGCCGGAGTGCCGGTGAAGGGTGCCGCGAACCGGGCGGGAGACAACTCCCTCGCCCCCGCCCGGTCCGCGGCACCCGGCCCTCGACGAGTCGTTTACATCATTCTGCCCTCGGCAAAGCAACCTGACGCGTCACGCTGACCTCGGCCGCCCCGAGCACGCGCTCCGGCGGAATGAACCGCCGTTTTCCAGGCCGAAAACCGAAACTTACACGCCGGCGTCGTGCGGCACGCGGGTTGTTAATAGAGATGGCGCGGCTTGCAGGGGACGCGGAACATGCGCCCCGCGGACTCACCGCACGGAGGACGAAAAGCCGCACCAATTCTCGGGCGCGCGCGGCGCGTCCAGCTTGACAGAGGGGGCGTCGAAGAGTCGGGTGACGCCCCCCACATTTCTCACCCAGCCCGGCGGGGCAGTGCCACTGTTGAAGCCCGCCGTTTTGCCCCCCAAGCCCGTCGCCGGAGGCGAGTGCCGATTTGCTCCCGGCCCTCGCTCCCGGCGACGGACAGTTTTGAGGAGAGGATGAAGGATGAAGTTCGGAAGCACCGCCTTCATCCGTCCATCAGTCGGAGGAGGGAGCGAGTGATTCGCATCGACATGTCTGACTACGGCCGCGCGGCCGGGGGCTGTTGGGCCGCGCTGGTCTCGGCCGGGGCGCTGGCGCTGGGGTGGGGCGCGTACGGGTGCCTGTCCTACAGCGTGGTGGAGTGGGCGCAGCTCCTCGTGCTCGCCAGCCTCGTCGTCATCTCGGGGATGTTGCCGGCGCGCGTGCCGGGGACGAAGGCCGTGTTGACGGCGGGCGACTGCTTCGTCTTCCTCGGCGTGATCTTCCTCGGCGTCCCGGCCGGGATAGTCCTCGGCGCGCTCGACCTGCTCACGGTCTCGCTCGGCAGCTCGAAGCGCGCTTCGAGCTGGATCGTCATGCCCGCGTGCATGGCCGTCACCGTCTTCGTCGCCGGCCACAGCTTCTACCTCGCGCTCGCCGCGCACGCGGGCGTCACGCGCCGCCCCGTCGGCGTCGGCCAGACGCTTTCGCTCGAACAGCTCGTCCTGCCGCTCGTCCTGATGGCGCTCGTCCAGTACACGCTCAACAGCGCGCTGGTCGCGTCCCTGTTCGCGCTGAAGAGCCGGCGGCCGGCGTGGCGCTGCTGGCGCGACGGCTACCTGCAAAGCTCCTGGACGTTCTTCGCGGGCGCGTTCGCGGCCGGGCTCGTCTACGTGGCGATCATGAGGTTCGGGCTGCTCTACGTCATCCTGAGCGTCCCCGTAGTCGCCGCGACCATCGCCACCTACCGCACCTACTTCGAGCGCTTCGCCGAGAAGACGCGCGAGGCCGCCGAGGTCTCGCGCCTCCACCTCGCCACGGTCGAGGCGCTCGCCACCGCCATCGACGCCAAAGACCAGACGACGCACTTCCACGTCCGCCGCGTGCAGGTCTACTGCGAGCGCATGGGCGAGCTGATGGGGCTCGCCCCCGCGGAGATCGAGGCCCTCAAGGCCGGGGCGCTCCTGCACGACGTCGGCAAGCTCGCCGTCCCCGACCACATCCTGAACAAGCCGGGCAAGCTCACCGAGGCCGAGTTCGAGCGGATGAAGGTTCACACCACGGTCGGCGCGCAGATACTCGAACGCGTCGGCTTCCCGTACCCCGTCGTGCCCATCGTCCTCTACCACCACGAGCAGTGGGACGGGCGCGGCTACCCCGAGGGACTGAAGGCCGAGGAGATACCTTTGACGGCGCGCATCCTCTCTGTCGTCGACTGCTTCGACTCGGCGCGCGAGGAGCGCCCGTACCGGCGCGGGATGACTTCGGACGAGGCGTGCGCCATGCTCCGGCGCGGCGCGGGCGGGCACTTCGACCCGCGCGTCGTCGAGGTCTTCCTACGCCACCTGCCGCGCTTCGAGGAGGAGATCGACGCCGAGGGGTTGGACAACCGCGGCCTGACCAACGAGGAGTGGGAGCACCGCGACCTCCTCGGCGAGGAGCCCGCGCCCGACGCGGCGCACGCGCCGTCGTCGTCCGTCCACCGCTCCGACGCGCCGCACTACCTGAACCAGATCACGAACGCGCACCGG
>DASVSK010000961.1:0-2069 GCA_036388135.1 Pyrinomonadaceae bacterium
GCTCGATCCTTTGGCATCTCTCCTCCTCACTATTTTGAGACCGGAGGCCGCGCTTGACATCGCGCTCGGCCACTCCGTATATTTTCACTTCCATCGGGCCACCTTAGCTCAGTTGGTAGAGCAGTCGATTCGTAATCGACAGGTCTGCGGTTCGAGTCCGCAAGGTGGCTCCACAATTTCCGGTTGCCGTATAGCTGTGACGCAGTTATACGGCAAACTTTTTTGTGCTTCAATCCCCCGCCGCCCACTTCGCACGGCCGGACTGCCCGGCGTGCGGAGCGCCTCCCGGCAGGGGTTTGCGGATGGCCGGGGTATACGCTAAAAGTGTGTCGCTCTTATCGCGTGGCCGGCGCGCAGGGACGCGCCGCGCGACGACCGTACGCAGGAAGGAGGAACGACTTGTCGTCAAGCAGAGACTCCGACAGGCGCGCCGCGGGGGGACGACTCCGGCGGCGCTTTTTTGTGAGCGCCACACTCCTTCTCATCCTCGCCGCGCACGCCGCCGCGTCGGCCGCCGACGCCGCCCCTTTAAACGCCCAGGCGGACAGTCGCTCGCTCATCACGAGCGCGTCGGGCGTGCGCCTGCGCGAAGGGCCGGACGCCGCCGCGGCCGAAGTCGGACGCCTCCAGCTCGGCCTCGTCGTCGAGGAGTTGGAGCGCTCGGCCGCGAAGGCGAAGGTCGGCTCGTCCGAAGCCCACTGGCACCTTGTCTCCGCGCCGGGGGGCGCGCGCGGCTGGGTCTTCGGTTCTCTCGTCGCGCCGTTCGACCCCGCGCGCCGCGACGAAATCTACGTCAAGCTCTCGTCCGAGCGCGTCGCCAACGCCGCCGCGACCTTCGCAGACCTCGCCGAGCTGGTGCGTTTCCTCGACCGCGCCGCGAAAGAGGTCAGACGGCGCGACGCGCTCGCCGAGCTGGAGCTGAACCGCCTGGTCGCGCTCGCGCGCTCGCTCGCCAGCTTCTCCATCGAGGAGCAGGAGAAGCCGCCCTACAAGCCCTGGGTCACCGAGCACGAGGCCGAGATCGTCTACAGCGAGCCGGCCGGGCAGTGGTACGTCCGCGCCGAGCTCTTCTGGAACTTGCAGCAAAAGTACGGCGGCCTGCCCGTCGCCGAGCGCGCCGCGTGGGAGGCCGCGCGGACGCCGCTGCCCGGCGAGTGCGAGGGCTACCTGCCCTGCTACCTGTACCTTGAGACGGAGACCAACGGCCGTTACCTCAAGCTCTACCCGCGCGGCCCGCACGCCGACGCGGCGCTCGCGGAACTCTCCGAGTTTTTCGGACGCGTGACCGAAGACCTGAGCGGGAGCAACCCCGTCTTTGAAGTCCCGCGCGAGGATAGGGCGGACTTCCGCAAGAACGTGGCCGCGCTCCGCGCGCAGCTCGCGCAGGTGCCCGCGGCGAAGAAGGCGCGGCTGCTCGGGCGGCTCGACGCCGTCGCGCGCCGCTTCCCTTAAGTCTCAAAATTTTGGGCTTGACGCCCCGCCCCTATTGAAATAAGAAGACAAGACGCTCCACCCAGCCGACAGGCTCGGAGGCATCGCAATGGCAAAACAGTCAGGCTTCGTCAAAGAGTTCCGCGACTTCATCGCGCGCGGCAACGTCATCGACCTCGCGGTCGGCGTCGTCATCGGCGCGGCCTTCGGCAGGATCGTCACCTCGCTCGTCGAGGGCATCCTGATGCCCTTCGTCGGGCTCGTCACCGGCCGCATCGACTTCGCCAGCCACTTCTGGGTGCTCGACAAGTCGAAGGGGCTCCCCGTCTCGCTCGCCGAGGCCAAGGCCGCGGGCGTCCCCGTCGTCGCCTATGGGCAGTTCATCAACGACATCATCAGCTTCCTCATCGTCGCCTTCTTCATCTTCCTCATCGTCAAGCGCGCCAACCGCCTCTGGAGCGGCGAGCCCCCGCAGACCGAAGAGCCGACGACGAAGAACTGCCCCTTCTGCGTCTCGGCCATCCCGGTCAAGGCCACGCGCTGCCCCGAGTGTACGAGCCAGCTCCAACCCGCCTGAAGCCGCGTCGGGGGAGACGGCGTGCGGCGCAAGGAAAAAGAGAAGTGGGACGACAGCGATT
>DASVSK010000962.1:0-2497 GCA_036388135.1 Pyrinomonadaceae bacterium
CCGCCGCGGATGACGCTCTGGTTCTCGCCGCCGAAGAGCGCCCGGCCGAAGCCCGACTCGAACCTCGGGGCGTAGGAGAAGCCGAGCCGCGGGCTGAAGTTGTTCTTGTCGGACGGGGCGATGCGCCGCCCGAAGCGGGAGTTGACGCCCGCGAGGCCGATGCCGTTGAGCGGGTCGGTCTGGCTGAGGACGAAGGAGGTGCAGGGCGACGGGTTGGTCGCCGGGGTCGCGGGCGTGCAGACGACGCGGCTCGGGTTGAAGAGCGCGGGGTCGAACGAGGCGTAGACGTCGTTCTCGTCTATCGGCTGGGAGAAGTACTGGTAGCGGACGCCGAGGTCGAGCGTCAGGTTGGGGCGCACCTTCCAGGTGTCCTGGACGAAGAACTCGCGCCGGCCGAACTTGAGGTTGAGCGTGATGTCGCGCTCGGCCTCGGTGTAGGCGTTGGCGCGCCCGAGCAGGAACGACGCGAACTGGTTGCCGGTGCCGGTGATGGCGGTCGCGCCGACGAGCCCCTGCGTCTGCACGGCGCTGAAGTCGAAGGTGCCCTGCGTGTTGTTGCTGCCGTTCTCGTTCTTCCGCTCGAACGAGATTTCGCCGCCCGCCTTGAAGGTGTGGCTGCCGCGCGTCCACGTCAGCACGTCGCGCGCGACGTGGTTGAAGTACTCGATGTTGTAGCCCTGCGACGCGCCGATCAGGGTGAAGTTCGTGTTGATGCGCGGGATGATGTTCTGGTTGTTCTCGGGGAAGATTTCGACGATCCCCTCGGAGCCGGGGTAGTCGGAGCGGCGGGCGCGCCCCACCACCTCAGAGCCGATGCGGTTCATCGAGAAGTTGTAGGTCATCTCGTTAACGACCGTCGGCGCGAAGACGCGCGTGTAGGAGAGCGCCAGGACTTTGCCGGGCACCTTGGTCTCGCTCGTCGGGATGCCGGGGAAGCCCGCGCCGAAGAAGAGTCCCTGCGGCTCGACGGTCTCGCTCACGTCCTGCGTGTAGCGCCCGAAGATGGTGTTCCTGTCGTTGAAGTTGTGGTCGAGGCGGATGGTCTCCTGCCGCGTGTTGAGGATGTCGACGCGGCTGAAGGTGAAGCCGTTGGCCCCGGTGTTGGCGAGCGGGTAGGCCCCCAGCAGCGCGATGGCGCGCGGGTCGACGTCGGTGCGCGGGATGACGTTGCCGGCGTAGGCGCGGCCGTCCGAGGGGCGGAAGATTTGGTTCTGACGCGCCTGGACGGTCGCGCCGTTGGTGTCGGTGACGAGGACGGGGGTGTTCGTCCCCGTGCAGGTGGTGGTGATGGCCCCGGCCGTGGTGCGGCAGATGGGCAGCGCGAGGTTGGCGGAGAAGTCGAAGTTGCCGCCGCCGAAGCCGCGCTGCGCGAGGCTGGGGACGCTGGCGCTGGCGTCCGTCTGGCCGCGGATGATGCGCCGCACCTCCTCGGAGAAGAAGAAGAAGGTCTTGTTGCGCCCGCTGTAGTAGGCCGGGCCGCCCTCGCCGAAGCGCGGGAAGAAGACGGGGCCGCTGATGGTGCCGCCGAAGTTGTTGTAGCGGAGCTTGGGCACCGGCGCGACGGGGTCGCCGTTGGGGAGCCGGCCGCGCCGGTTGTTGAAGAACGAGTTGGCGTTGAAGCGGTCGTTGCGGACGAACTCGTAGAGCGTGCCGTGGAAGTCGTTGCCGCCGCCGCGCGTGACGATGGTCACCGCGCCGCCGCCCGAGCGCCCGATCTCGGCGGTGAAGTTCGAGCTGAGCACCTTGAACTCCTTGATCGAGTCCACGGTCGGCGTCGAGAGCAGCGTGATGTTCGAGCCGACGTCCGTGTTGGAGACGCCGTCAACGAAGTAGTTGACCGAGTTGCGGCGCATGCCGTTGATCGACACGCTGGCGAGGCTCGTCAGCCCGAAGCCCGTCTCGTCCGAGAGGTCGGAGCTGACGCCGGGGACACCCGCCTCGAGCAGGCGCATGAAGTTGCGGTTGTTCAGCGGCAGCTCGACGATCTGCGCGTTGGAGATGAGCGACTGCGTCGTCGGGCTGTCCTGCACGACGTTCTGCTCGCTCGTCACCGTGACGACCTCGCTCACGTTGCCGGCTTCGAGCGCCGCGGTCAGCCTGCGCCGATCCTTGGCGTTGAGCACGACGCCCGTCTCGACGTAGCGCTTGAAGCCCTGCTGCTCGACGGCCAGGGTGTAGGTGCCGGGGCTGAGCGGCGAAATGGTGAAGAGCCCCTCGTCGCTGGCCTGGACGCGGCGCTCCTCTTTGGTGGCGTCGTTGCTGATGATGATGGACGCCCCGGGGATGGCGGCCCCGGCCGCGTCGGTCACCTGGCCGCTGATCTCCGCGGCGGTCTCGGCCACCTGCGCGAGCGCGCCGCTGCCGCCGAGGCACATGAAGACGGCGAGGAGCAGGACGGCTCCACGCAGTCCGTCCCTCAAATGCTTTTTCATAACGGTGGTTCCTCTCCTGGACTGACAGGGTTGATAGAATCGAATCTTGCCGGGGCTACTCTGGG
>DASVSK010000963.1:0-4226 GCA_036388135.1 Pyrinomonadaceae bacterium
CTCAGCCTGACGCGCCCGACGGTCGCGCCGTCGGGCACGTCTTCCGACCAGGAGAGATTCGTCAGGAGCGCGACGCCGTCGGCCGGGGTCGGGGCCAGACGGAAGCGCAGGCTCTTGCCCGCGCCGACGTTCGGCAGCCCGAGGTCGCCGCCCCCGAACATGAAGTCGCCGAACTTCTGCGTCGCCACCGGGAACTCCTGCGCGGGCGTCGCGGCGGGCGTCGGCGCGGCCGACGTCTTCGAGGCGTCCGCCTTTCCGCCGCCGGCCCCGGCGTCGCCGGCCGCGGGCGCGCCCGCGTCCTTCGCGCGCATCGAGACGAGATAACGCACGCCCAGAAGGTCTATCTCGCGCCCCTCGCCGCGCAAGGTGGCGTCGGGGTCGGTCAGCTCGCCCCAGACCTTCATCTCGCCCGCGAGACGGCTGTAGCGCGCCAGCCCGAAGCCGTCGTAGCCGGCCGCGTTCGGCACGCCGTGCATCATGTAGACGTCGGGCTGCGTCCAGAGCGTCCACTCCGACGAGCGCGAGACCGACGGCGGCACGGGCGCGGCCTTCGGGTCGAACGCGTGCGGCGCGGTCAGGATTCTGTAAGCGGCGGGGTTCGCGCCCGCCTGCGCGCGGACGAGCCGGGCCGGCTCCGGCTCGCGCCACAGCTCGCCGTCCGCCTTCGGGCTCGACAGACGCCAGCCGCTCGACTGCCCCCACACCGCGAGGTCGAGCGCCAGCAGCCCGACGAGCAGGACGGTAGCGCCGCGCCTCCCGCGCGCGAACGCCCACAGCGCCCACGCGCACGCGCACGCGACGAGGACGGGGACGAACAACTCCGGCGCGCGCATCAGGCCGACCGGGGCCCGCCGCCCCAGTTGAAACTCCGCGGGACGGCCCCACGTCACCACCGCGAACGTCAGCAGGAGCACGGACGCGCCGATTGCCGCCGCGCGCCAGAGCGTCCCGCGGCCCCCGCGCGCCGCGGCCAGCGCGGTCAGCCCGCGCCCGGCCAGCACCGCGAGCGCGAACTCCGCCTCCATCAGGTGGCGCGCGGGCACGCGGAAGAGGTTGAGGACGGGGACGTGGTAGACGAGTTTGTAGAACCCGAGCGGCGCGTAGCGGCCCAGCGCGAGCGCGAGGCAGACGAGCGCGGCCGCCGCCCAGAACTTCGTCCGCGCGTCGCGCCCGAAGACGACGGCGCAGGCCGCCAGCATCACCCCGAGCACGCCGACGTAGCCCGCCATCTCGCCGTAGTAAGGCGGCCCGACGTAAGGCGCGCGGAACAGGCGTCCGTCGCCGCCGCCCGCGACGTAGGGCGCGAGGAACGTCTCAAGCATCCGCGGCTCGAGCGAGAAGGAGGTGAAGAAGTCGTAGGACGACTCGGCGCGCAGGCTGTTGCGCAGCAACTCGAAGGTCGGTAGGATTTGTACCGCGGCGAGCAGCACACCGGCCGCGACGAACAGGAGAGTCCGGAGGTAGCGGGCGCGGGACTCGCGCGACGCATACGCGTTGGCGGCGGCGTACGCGGCGGCGAGCAGGAGCGAGTAGGCGAGCGTCTGCTGGTGGCCGGCGAACGCCTGGAGCGCGACGAGCGCGGCCAGGGCGACTCCCCACCCCCGCCGCCCCGTCATGCCGTACCCGTCCAGAGCCCAGAGCACCCACGGCAGGCACGCGGCGGTCTGCACGACGTTGACGTGCCCGATCTGGCCGACGAGGAAGCCGCCCCACTGCCACGCGAGACTCGTCACGACCGAGCCGGCCGCGGACGCGCCCGCCCGCCGCGCGTAGAGGTAAGCGCCGAGCGCGGCGACGACGTAGGACGTGACGACCATCAGGTTCGTCGCCGCCTGCGGCGAGAACGCGAGGTAGAACCAGTTCGGCGGGAAGAGCAGCCCGCCCTGCGCCGAGGCGTGCAGCGGCATGCCGCTGAAGATGTAAGGGTTCCAGAGCGGGAGGCTCCCGCCGAGCATCATCTCGGCGGCCGCGACGCGCAGCGGCGTGTTGAAGATCGTCCCGTCGTCGGGGCACAGGACGGAGCCCGACAGGACGGCCGGCAGGAAGTAGAGGACGGGCGCGAGCGAGACGGCCAGCGCGGCCAGCCGTTCGCGGCCGGGCGTGACGGCGCGGGGGCGGCCCGCCCGCGCGCGGGGGTTTGATGGACGAGTCATTGCATCAGGCGGCGACGGGCGCGGGCGTCATCGTCTTCGAGCCGCGGCGCGCGCTCGGGCGCGCGGGCGCGTGGGCGCGTGCGCGCGCCGACGTGCTGGCGTGCGCCGCGCTGCTCGCCTTCATGTCTTTGCAGATGCTCTCGGTGATATGGCAAAAGAGCATCACCGTGGACGAGGTCGTGATGATTCCCGCGGCATACTACCACCTCGCCGCGGGCAACTGCCAACTCGTCCACGAGCACCCGCCGCTCGTCAAAATCCTCGCCGGCGTCCCCCTCCTCTTCCTCCAGCCGGACGAGACGGACCCCGCCAAACTCGGCCACGCGCCCGACTCGCCCATAGGCAAGTGGACGTACGAGGAGCGCTTCTGGGACGACAACCCCCGGCTCTTCGAGTCGATATCGTTCTGGGCGCGCGTGCCCATGATCGCGCTCTCCGCCCTCAACGGATTTCTCCTCTTCGCCTTCGCGCGCGACCTCTTCGGCGCGAGGGCGGCCGTGCTCGCCGTCGCGCTCTACACGCTGGAGCCGACGCTTCTGGCGCACGGCCGCGTCGTGCAGACGGACGTGGCGGCCTCGTTCGGCTACCTGCTCGTCACCTACGCGCTCCACAAATACCTGCGCGCGGCGTCGGCGCGGCGCGCTCTGCTGCTCGGCGCGGCGGGCGGCGTGGCCTGCCTGACGAAGTTCTCGATGCTGATGGTCGCGCCCGTCCTCGGGGTCGTCTTCCTCGCGCTCTGGTGGCGCGCGGCGCGGGGCGCGGGGGCGCGAAAGGCCGTCGCCGCGCACGCGTGCGCGACGGCGCTGGCCGCGCTCGTCGTCATCAACGCCGCTTACTTCTTCGACCACCGGCCGCTCGGCTTCGAGGGCGTCAAGTGGGTGCACGAGGGCGCGGGCGAGAACCCCGAGCCGGTGGTGCGCGCCGTCGAGGCCGCTTCCTACGTGCTGCCGACCGACTTCGTGCTCGGCGTCCTCTGGCAGTTCTGGCACAACCGCGAGGGGCACAACGCGGGGCTGCTCGGCATGTACAGCCCGAGGGGCTGGTGGTACTACTTCCCCGTCGCCTTCTCGCTGAAGGCGACGCTGCCCTTCCTCCTGCTCTCGCTCGCCACGCTCGGCTGGGGCGCGTACGAGCTTGTCGGGAGGCGCAGCCGGCGCTTCCTCCTCCCGCTCGCGGCGTTCGCGCTCTACGCCGCGGTCTCGATGGCGGGCGGGCTCAACCTCGGCATACGCTACTTTCTGCCGGGCTACATGTTCCTCTTCGTCCTCGGCGGCGCGCTGCTCGAACGCCTCTGGGAGTCGCGCCGGACGCCGCGGGTCGGGAGGGCGGGCGCGGTCGCCGCGGCGGCGCTGCTCGGCTGGATGTGCGTGGAGGCGGCGCGCGCCTACCCTGACCACATGACCTACATGAACCAGTTGGCCTACGGGCAGCCGCGCTGGTGGTACCTGTCGGACTCCAACGTCGAGTGGGGCGACGACACGCGCGCTCTCGCCGAATACCTGCGCGCGCGCGGCGAGACGAAGGTGCGCGCGATGTTCCTCGGCGGCTTCCTGACGCTCCACCACTACGGCGTCGCTTACCTCGACGCGCTCGCCGCGACGCCCGGCCCCGCGACGCGCTACACGGCCGTCGGCGCGAGCTTCCTCAACGGCTCGACCGTCTCGAACCACACGCGCGGCGGGCGACCCGTCACCGAGGAGGAGCGCGTCAACACCTTCGACGAGTACCGGCGGCGCACGCCGGAGAAGGTCTTCGGCGGCTCGATCTACCTCTTCCGCGAGGACGGCCCGTGAGCCGTGAAGTTCTGCCGCACAGACACGGAGACACAAGAGGGTTTAAGAATTTGAGGTTTGAGTCTGAGATTTTATCCCCGCGTCTGCGTGGCTAATCTTTAAGCCGGACACCGTATCTCCCGAAGAATGCCGAAGCCCAACCGATGGCACGAGCGCTTACGCCCGCGCGCCGCCGCGAGCGCGCTCTGGCTCCTGCTCGCCGCCGCGGGGCTCGCCCTCTACGCGTGGGGCGCGCCGGAGAACCCGCCCGGCTTCTTCATCGACGAGTCTTCGGTCGCCT
>DASVSK010000964.1:0-1576 GCA_036388135.1 Pyrinomonadaceae bacterium
ATGAAGCCGAGAGCCTTGCTCCCGAGAATGCTCAACAGAATAGTCACGGTGGAAATCCTCCAAAAGGTTTTCGTTTGTGATGGCGGTGCGTTTCCCGTCGGAAGGGGCGCGAGCGACCCGCGCGGGCGCCGCCGCTCACACGGTCGGAAGCGGCGCCCGCGCGGGTCACGCCCCGCGCCCGTCTTACTGAAGCACGAAATTGTACGTGATGACGCCCGAGACCTTCACCGGCTGCCCCGAGAGCAGCGTCGGCGAGAACCTCGCCTGCCGCGCGGCCGACACGGCGGCCTGCTGCAGGAGCGGGTGGCCGCTGACGGCGTTCGCCGAGACGACGCGCCCCGACTCGTCGACCAGAATCTGCACGGTCACCGTCCCCGAGGCGCGCGCCGCCTTCGCAATCGGCGGGTAGGCCGGCTGCGGCTTCGAGATCGCCTTGCCGTTCAGGACGCCGCCCGAGACCACCGTCTTCGGCTTGGGCGGGGGCGTCGGGGCCGGGGGCGGCGGCGGGGGCGGGGGCGGATCGTCGCTCACCTCGACCTTCGGCGCGCCGCCGGTGCCCGCGCCTCCGCCGCCGGTGCCGCCGACGACTCCGACGGGGCCGGTCGGGACGGCGTTGACGTCGCCGACGTCCCTGTCGCCCACCAGCACGCTAAGCGTCCTGTTGGTCGCGACGACCTTCGCCGTGGGCGGCGCGACCTCGTTGGTCTTGGTGACGGGCGCGATGACGGCCATGTCCTTGACCATCGCCACCTCGGGCGCGGCCTTGGCCGCGGCGGGCTTCGGCTCTTCCTGCGCCTTCGGCGGCTCGTCCGCCTGCATCGGGACGGGAGCCACCAGCGTCAACAGCTCAAGGCTCGGGTCCGGGATCGAGTCGTTGTACAGGTAGATGCTGAGGACGGTGACCGCCGCGAGCACGACCAGGTAGAGCACCATGGTGCCCAGGAAAAACGAGCCCTTCCTCGCGAGATCGCCAGAATGCGAGCCGGACTCCACAAGCGTGTCGAACATCTCTCGTCTCCTCCCTCTTCCGGTGCCAGGTGGATCAGGGGTTTGAGATTGATTTAATCACACGACTCTCAAAATAGAGTTGTGATTCTAAGACGTTTTCTTTCAAAACGCGCTGCCTGATTAACCGCTTTTTGCCTTAGGGGACGGGAATGGCCGGGCTCGCGGACTGCGCGGGGCTCGCCGCGCCGTCGCTCCTTACTCGCGCCTGCCAAACGGGGAATGAAACAGACGGGCCGGCCCTCGGACACGAACGCCTACGGTCGAACGTCCGCCTCACACTGCCGGCAAGACGGGCGCGTTCTTAAAATATTCGATTGGCCAGCAACGCGCTCAGTCTATGTCGCAATCCGCGGCGAAGTCAAGCGTAAAATGGGACGCCCCCGGCCATCCCGCCCTCTCCGCGTTCTATTATTTAGACACCGGGCGTCGCCGCGGGTTCTCTTAAATTTTCCGACCCCATAAACGCCGAAACGGCCGGCCGGCGACGTCGCGCCCCGGCGGGGCGGAAACGACACAACGCGGCCGGCCGGGTTCTACTCACGCACGCTCAGCGCGCGGCGGCGCTGGC
>DASVSK010000965.1:0-2096 GCA_036388135.1 Pyrinomonadaceae bacterium
GGAGTACAGCCTCGGCGGCGACGAGCCCGTCCGCACCGCGAGCACCATCAAGGTCGCCGTCATGGTCGAGGCGTTCGCGCGCGTCGCCGAGGGGCGCGCGAAGTGGTCGGACGAGCTGGTGCTCGACAAGTCCGTGAGGTACGCGGGCTCCGGCGTGTTGCAGGACCTGACCGACGGGCTGCGACTGCCCCTGCGCGACGCCGTGACGCTGATGATGACGGTCAGCGACAACACCGCGACCAACATGGTGCTCGGCCGCCTGACGACCGACGCGGTCAACGAACGCATGCAGTCGCTCGGGCTCACACAGACGCGAATCATGCGCAGGGTCGGCGGCGGCGGCGAGAGCCGGGAGGGGAAGGTCGAGTCGAACAAGCGCTTCGGCCTGGGGCGCGCGACGCCGCGCGAGCTGGCGTCTTTAGTGGAGAAGATGGAGCGCGGCGAGCTCGTCAACGCGGCCGTCTCGAAGGAGATGATAGACCTCCTGAAGCGCGAGCAGGGGACGAACGGCGTCTGGCGCGGGCTGTGGCGCGTGCCCAGGGCGACCAAGTCGGGCGCGCTCGACGCGCTGCGCTCGAACGTCGGCATCATCTACCACCCCCGCGGCCGCATCGTCCTCGCCGTCACCTGCGACGACATGCCGGAGCCCAACTGGACGCCCGACAACCCGGCCCTCCATCTCATGTCGCGCCTCTCCGAGCTGGTCGTCGACGGCCTCGGCAAGTAGGGAAAGATTTAAACGCGGGGACGCGGGGCGCGGGCCGCTCAACCCGGCCGGGAGGTTATCCTCTCCACCTCCGCAAACAGAAGGGTCTCCGCCCGCTTCAACGACCCCTCTTTTCCGTGCTTCAGCTCCCTGAACGCCCGCCAAAAACGCACCTCTCGCACCCTGCCGCCCGGGGAGAAGACGAGCGCCATCGGGTTGAACTCTTCTTCCCCGGCCCAGCGTTTGAACACCTTCGCTTCAAAAGGGTTGATTCGCTCCCACTCTCTGCGTCTGGACCAGTTCAAGGTGACGACGTGGGGCCCGAGGCGCGGCAGAATGTTCGCCTCGATGTAAGCTTTCCAGTTCGGGCTGTCGGAATAGACGAAGAGCACGAACCTGCCGTGTCTGCCGTGACGCCGCCAGAAACGGAATTTGAGCCACTGTCTATAGGTAAAGGTGAACGGGTAGGCGGCGGCGAAAAAGATAAGTGCCGCCAATCCGGCCAGCAGCAGCGGCGGCGCAATAAGGATTAAGGTGAGGGTCTCCGACCACGCTTTATCTTTTTTCACCATCATTCGACAAGGGACGCGTAACGCCCGGCGCGACCCGCCCCGCGCCTTTGGGCTTGAGAGCCGCGCTGATGCGGGCGGGGTTCATGCCGTCGTCGGATGCGGACTCGCTTACTGCCCCAGGGCCCTCTTTAACGCCGCCCTCGCCAGCAGGCGCGTCGAATCCAGTGTGGGGAGCGGGGTGTCGTCCGGCCGCACGATTAAAGGTATCTCGGTGCAGCCGAGGACGACCGCGTCGCACCCGCGCGCCTTCAGTTTGTCCGCCACCTCGTTGAGGTACAGCCGGGAGGCTTCCGGGAAGACGCCGTTGACCAACTCCTTGAAGATAATCTCGTTGATTCTCGCCCTGTCCGCCTCGTCAGGTATCTCACCCTCTATCCCGAATTTCCCCAACTCCGCGGGGTACACGGGCCCTTCCATCAGATACTTTGTCCCCAGGATGCCGAGCCGCCCGTAGCCGAGGCGGTGGGCCTCTTCGGAGACCGCCCCGGCGATGTGTAGCCAGGGGATGGGGGAGTGCGGAATCACGTACTCGAACGCCTGGTGGTACGTGTTGTCGGGGCAGATGGCGAAGGCGGCCCCGGCGCGCGCGACCTTCCGCGCGGAAGCTACCAGCGCCTCGGCCAACCCCTCCCAGTCGTCCGCGCGGACGTGGCGCATGTGCTCGGCCAGCGGCACCGAGTTCATCGTTATCTCCGGGTGGTTATGCTCGCCCATCAAGGCCGGCGCTTCCATGCAGATAGTGCGGTAGCAGAGGGCAGCGCCCTCCGCGCTCCCGGCCACGATGCCGATGTGTCGGGTCACAAACCTCTTCGCCTCCT
>DASVSK010000966.1:0-7618 GCA_036388135.1 Pyrinomonadaceae bacterium
ACGCTGAAGGGGCAGGAGCTGAAGCTCGACGAGTCGGGCGAGATTCTGGTGCGCGGCGCGAACGTCTCGCCGGGCTACTGGCGCGGCGGCGCGCGGGAGCCGCTCGCCGACGGCGGCTGGCTCCGCACGGGCGACCTCGGCGCGATGGACGAGGCGGGCAACATCTACTTCCGCGGCCGCAAGAAGGACGTCATCGTCACCGCCGCGGGTCTGAACGTCCACCCCGAAGACATCGAGGCGGCGCTCGAACGCCAGCCCGAGGTAAAGCTGTCGGCCGTCGTCGGCGTCGAAGGCCCGCGCGGCCCGGAGCCGCTCGCCGTGCTCATCATGCGCGACGCGGGCGCGGACCCCGCCCCGGCGGTCGGGCGCGCCAACCAGACGCTCGCGCGCCACCAGCACGTACGCCGCTGGGCGGTCTGGCCCGAGGCGGACTTCCCGCGCACGCCGACGCAGAAGGTTCGCAAGCGCGACATCCTCGAACGACTCGAACCATCGCGCCCTGCGGAGAACGGCGGCTCGAAGCCCGCCGCGACGACGAACGGCGCGCAGACAAGCGGCGCGGCCGTGACGAATCTTGAAAGCGCCGCAGTCGGACATGCGGCACCGGGCGCTCAGCCGTCGGCGTTCATCGCCTCGCTGGCGGCGCACGCGGGCGGCGCGTCAACGGCGGCGCTCGACCCTTCGGCGAACCTCTCAACCGATTTGAAGCTTGACTCGCTCGGCCGCGTCGAGCTTCTGAGCGCGCTCGAAGACCGCTACCAGATAGAGATTGACGAGGCGAGCTTCACCGCCGCGACGACCGTCGGCGAGGTCGAGCGCATCGTGAGCGCGGGCGGCGCGCGCGCCGCGGAGGCCGAGCAGTACCCGTACCCCGCGTGGACTCAGACCGCGCCCGTCCGCTGGTTCCGCGTCGCCTTCTACTACGCGGTCGTGCTCCCCATCACGTCGCTGCTCTGCTGGGCGCGCGTGACCGGGCGCGAGAACCTGCGCGACCTGCGCGGCCCGGCGCTCTTCGTCTCGAACCACATCACGTACTTCGACCACGCGCTCATCCTCTCGGCGCTGCCCGGCCGCTTCCGCCGCCGCCTCGCCATCGCGCAGGAGGGCGAGCGCCTGCGCCGGTGGCGTCGGCCGCCGGCCGGGACGCCCGCGCTCCGTCGGCTGCGCCGGCTCGCGCAGTACTTCCTCGTCGTCACCATCTTCAACACCTTCTCGCTGCCGAAGGCGAGCGGCTTCCGCCGCAGCTTCGCCTACGCGGGCGAGACGGTCGACCGCGGCTACAACCTGCTCGTCTTCCCCGAGGGCATCCGCGCCGACGCGCCCGGCATGAACCCCTTCCGCGGCGGCATCGGCGTCCTCGCCGCGAAGCTGGGCGTCCCCGTCGTCCCCGTCCGCATCGACGGCCTGCTTGAGCTGAAGCTCTCGGGCCGCAGGGGCTTCGCCGCACCGCACCGCGTCGCCGTCCGCCTCGGCCGACCCGTCACCTACGCCCCCGACGAAGACCCGGCCAGAATTACCGCCGACCTTGAGCGCAGGGTGAGAGAGATGAAGTAGACAGTAGACAGTAGTCAGTAGACAGTAGCCAGTAGCCAGTAGCCAGTAGCGCTCCGCGCCGCGGTCGCCGACGCTGGCAAATCGACGTTTCGACTCCGAAGGGTTTTTCTACTGACTACTGTCTACTGTCTACTGTCTACTTCCTACTGTCTACTGCCTTCTTTTGACACACTTTCCGCGGCTCTGTTACGCTCGGGTCGCTCTTTAGGCATTCCCCCGGACAGCGCCCTTTCGATGCTCTATCGCTCGCTGCTGCGACCCCTGCTCTTCAAGTTGCCGCCGGAGACGGCCCACGAGTTCGCCCTTCACGCGCTCTCGCTCGGCCTCGGCGCGGGGGCGCTACGGCGCGCGGCGGGCTCGCGCGCGGGCGTCGGGGAGTTCGGCGACCTCGGCCGCTTCGGCCTGAGCTTCAGGAACCCGGTCGGCGTGGCCGCCGGCTTTGACAAGAACGGGCTGGTCGCGCGGCAGCTTGGGGCGCTCGGCTTCGGCTTCGTGGAGGTCGGGACGGTGACGCGGCTCCCGCAGCCCGGCAACCCGCGCCCGCGCCTCTTCCGCCTGCCCGCAGACCGCGCGCTCGTCAACCGCCAGGGGTTCAACAACGACGGCGCGGAGGCGCTCGCGCGCCGGCTCTCGCGCGGCAGACCCGACTGCGTGCTCGGCGTCAACATCGGCAAGAGCCGCGCCGTCCCCGTCGAGGAGGCGAACGAGGACTACCTCGCCAGCTTCGAGGCGGTCAGGCGGCACGCCGATTACGTGGCCGTCAACGTCAGCTCCCCGAACACTCCGGGGCTGCGCGAGCTACAGCGCGCCGACCTGCTCGCCTCGCTGCTCGACGCGCTGCAAGGGCGCAACCGCGAGCTGGCGACGCGGGAAGGCCGCGAGCCCCTGCCGCTGCTCGTCAAGGTCGCCCCAGACCTCGGCGCGGGCGAGCTAGAGTTGATCGTCGGGGCCGCGCTGGGCGCGGGCGTCGCGGGCATCATCGCCACCAACACGACGACGGGGCGCGCGGGGCTCCGCACCGACGGGGCGCGTGTCGCGGCCTGCGGCGAAGGCGGTCTGAGCGGCGCGCCGCTCCGCGCGCACTCGACAAGAGTGGTCGCCGCGCTCAGGCGTCTGACCCGCGGCGCGCTTGAGATAGTAGGCGTCGGCGGCGTCTTCGACGCGGAGGACGCCTGGGAGAAAATCTGCGCGGGGGCGAGCCTCGTGCAGCTCTACACGGGCTTCGTCTACGAGGGCGCGGGCGTCGCGCGGCGCATCAACGAGGGGCTGGCGGCGCTGCTCGAACGCGAGGGCTTCCGCACGCTCGACGAGGCCGTCGGCTGCCGCGCCGAGGAGTTCGCGGCCGTCTGAATCCGGCGCGAGGCTGAAGTGGGCGACGAAGGGGGAAGAAGCTTGATGACGACAGGCACGGCCGACGCCGTCTCAGCGAAGGGGAAGCTCATCGTCGCGCTCGACGTCGAGACCGCGGCGGAGGCGCTACGTCTGTTCGGGGAGCTTCGAGCGGAGGCCGGCATGTTCAAGGTCGGCTCGCAGCTCTTCACAGCGGCCGGCCCGGACTTCGTCCGCCGGCTCGTGGGCGAGGGCGCGCGCGTCTTCCTCGACCTCAAGTTCCACGACATCCCCAACACTGTGGCCGCGGCGGCGCGCGAGGCCGTGCGGCTCGGCGTCACGCTCTTTAACGTCCACGCCTCGGGCGGCGGCGAGATGATGCGGCGCGCCGCTGAGGCGACCGCCGAGGAGGCCGCGCGGCTCGGCGTCGGGAAGCCGAGCCTCATCGCCGTCACCGTCCTGACGAGCATGGACGCGGACGCCCTGACGGAGACGGGCGTCGCGGCGGCGACGGTCGAGGAGCAGGTGCGGCGTCTCGCGCAATTAGCCGACGCCTCCGGGCTCGACGGCGTGGTCGCCTCGCCGCACGAGATACGCCCCGTGCGCGAGGCGGTCGGGCGCGCGGGCTTCCTCGTCGTCACGCCGGGCGTACACCCTTCGGCCGCCGCCTACGCCGACCAGAAGCGCGTCATGTCGCCGGCCGACGCCGTCTGGTCGGGCGCGGACTTCGTCGTCGTCGGCCGCGCCATCCTCAACTCCCCCGACCCCGCGCGCGCCGCCCGCGCCGTCGTCGAGGAGATGGAGAAAGGGAGTAAACAGTAGCCAGTAGCCAGTAGTCAGTAGGCTCCGCCCGGCGGGCGTTGACGCTGGCATTCGCATGATTCGCCGATGAAGATTTTTCTACTGACTACCGGCTACTGGCTACTGACTACTGCTTTTCCATGAGCGTCGAATATCGGAAAGAGGGCAGCGGGCCGGCGTTCGTTTACGTCTGCGGCATCGAGGGCTCGGGGAGGCTCTTTTACAAGCAGTCCGAAGAGCTCGCGCGCGACCACACGGTCGTCACCTTCCCTCTGCGCGCGCGGGGTCGTTACACGATGCCGCGGCTGGTCGAAGACCTCGCCGAGGTCATCCGGGACGTGGGCGCGGGGCGCGCGACCGTGCTGGGCGAGTCGTTCGGCGGGCTGCTGACGTTGGCCGCCGCGCTCGAACACCCCGAGCTGTTCGAGCGCATGATCCTCGTCAACACGTTCCCGCACTTCGCCGAGCGCCTGAAGATTCACGCGGGTTGTCTGCTCTTCCGCGCCTTCTACCCGATGCTCAAGGCGCACCGGACGCGGACGGCGCGCCACGTCCTCTTCAGCCCCGACGTCGGGGAGGAGGACAGGCGGCTCTTCCGCGAGCACACGCGCGACGTCGGGCGCGAGGGCTACGTCTCGCGCATGCGCATCATCCGCGACACCGACCTGCGCCCGCGGCTCGGCGAGATTCGGACGCCCGCGCTCGTCGTCGCGGGCACGGCCGACCGCCTGCTCGACAGCGTCCGCGCCGCGCGGCTGATGGCGGCCGGGCTCCCGCGCGCGCACCTCAAGCTGCTCGAAGGCACGGGGCACGTGGCGCTCCTCTCGGGGCGCGTGCGTGTGCGCGACTGGCTCGGCGAGTTTGAAAACTTTTGAGTGCACGGCGGAACGCGCGGGCGCGCCGGGCGTGTAACCGTGGACGCCCGGCGTTTGTCGCGCGCGGGCGAAATTTGCGAAGATGTCGGGGGCGGCGAGAAGGGGGAACTCTTTGGGTCGAGGTTCGCGCGTGAAGATTATGCTGACGGCGGCGCTGGCCGCGCTCTGCCTGTGCGCCGCCGCGCGGGGGCAGCAGGGCGCGCGCACGGACGTCAACACCGCCCCCTTCTCCCAGACGCCCTACGCCGTCGGCGAGCGCCTGACCTACACCGTCGCCTTCTCAAGCTTCCCGACGGCCGCGCACGTCGAGATGCAGGTCACCGAGCGCGGCCCGCTCTACGGGCGCGAGGGCGTCGAGCTGCGCGCGCGCGTCGAGACCATCGGCGTCGTCTCGGCCGCTCTCTACGCGCTCAACAACGCCTACGCGACCTTCGTCGACCCCCTGACGGGGCTCCCCTACCGCGCGCAGCAGTCGATCCGCCAGGGGGGCCGCGTCGCCAACGTGACGCAGGACTACAACACGCCGCTCGGCGACTCGGCGCTGCCGCCCGGCCGTGAGGTGGCCGTCAGCGCGGGCTCGCTCGACTTCCTCTCCGCGCTCTACCGCATCCGCGCCCTGCCGCTGACGCAGGGCGCGACCTACGCGCTCTCGGTCAGGGACGGCGAGTCGGTCTACGCCGCCGAGGTGAAGGTGACGGGGCGCGAGATGCTGAAGACCAACATCGGCTCGTCGAACGCCATCGTCGCCGAGGTGCGCGTGCGCGGGAACAAGGAGGCCGACGACTACCGCCTGCGGCTCTACTTCACGGACGACGAGCGGCACGTCCCCGTGCTCATCACCGCGCGCCACCGCGCGGGCGAGATTCGCGTCGAGCTGGCGAGCGCCGAGGCGGCACCCGTCGCGCCCGGGGCCGTCGCCTCGGCGACCCCGGCCCCCGCGCAGCCGGGCGTCACGCTCCCGCCGGCGCAGCAGCCGCGCGCGACGCCCCCGGGGGCGGCCCCGCCCGGCGCTCAGCCGACGCCCGCCCCCGCGGCCGTCGCGCCGCCCGCGGAACTGCCCTTCAAGCCGGGCGAGCAGTTGAACTTCAACTTCTTCCTCGGCGCGGCCCCGCAGCCCGTCGGCACCGCCTCGTTCCTCGTGCGCCCCCGCGCGCGTTACTTCAACCGCGAGGGGCTTCAGCTCACGGCCAACCTGCAGACGACCGGCGCGGGGCAGACGCTCTTCCCCGTCAGCGATCAGATCAACTCCTTCGTCGACGCGCTGTCCGTGCTCCCCTTCCGCACGGAGCTGTCGCTCGCCGAGGGCAAGCGCCGCGCGCGCTTCGTCGTCTCGGCCGACCAGGGCAGCGGCAGCGCCCTCTTCGAAGACGGCACGCGCGTCGAAGTCCCCGTCGGGACGCACGACCTGCTCTCGGTCTTCTACGCGCTGCGCTCCTTCGACCTCACGCCGGGCAAGCGCAACGCCGTCTCGCTGCTCGTCAACAAGCGCCCACGCCTGCTCTTCATCACGGCGCTGCGCGCCGCGACGCTTCAGCTCGGCGGCCAGCAGATACCCGCCGTCGAGCTGGCGCTCAACACGAGCGACCCAGACGGCGACAAGCTCGCCCTGCGGCTCTGGGTCAGCACCGACAAGCGCCGTTTGCCGCTCCGCATGACGGCGCTCACCCCGCTCGGCCCCGTCCGCGCAGACCTCGCCATCATCCCGACCGCGCTCCAGTAAGCACGCGACGGGTCTGCCTTTTCACACGAATCGTCGGGCGTCGAACAGCTCAACACAAAGAGACTGGGCACGGCCGAACTTCTGCGGCCGTGCCCCCTTTTCTACGCGGACACCTCCCTCCTCATCATCGCCCCCGCCCGCCCAGTTGAAATTGAAATCTATTTTCAACTGGAGTATAGTTCTAACCGCGTCGCGCAACTTTTCCGGGCGACGGCCTCTATCCTGAATCCGTCATCGACGGTGAACGACTTATGAGCATCGCCTACGGGGCACCGAACAAGGGGGACGAGTCGTCGAAGCGCGCCGAGGGCTCGGCCCCGGCGGTCGTCTCGCTCGACAGCCTGAGCGCGGGCACGCCGGCGCGCGTGGTCGCCATCGGCGGCGAGGGCGCGGTGGCGCGCCGCCTGATGGAGATGGGCGTCGTCCCCGGCGCGCCGGTGCGCGTCATCAAGGCCGCGCCGCTCGGCGACCCGCTCGAAGTCCGCGTCCGCAACTACCACCTCGCGCTGCGCCGCACCGAGGCGCAGACGATCACCGTGGTGATAAGCGATAAATGATGAGCGATAAGTGAAGGCGGGCCGGCTTCTCTCATCACCCGCCGCTCGTCACCCATCACTTCCCTTATGAGCAGTATCCTCGAATCCCCCACGCACGCCGGTACGCCCGCGGGAGACGGCGCGGGGCGCGAGGCCCGGCAGTTGGTCGTCGCGCTGGCCGGCAACCCTAACGCCGGCAAGACGAGCATCTTCAACGCGCTGACGGGGCTCCGCCAGAAGGTCGCCAACTACCCCGGCGTCACGGTCGAGCGCAAGGAGGGCGTCTGGGCGCTCGGCGACGACGTGCCGCCCGCGCGCCTCGTCGACCTCCCCGGACTCTACAGCCTCGAAGCCGCCTCCATCGACGAGGAGATAGCGCGCGACCTTCTCACGGGCCGCGTCGAGGGCGTGCCCAAGCCCGACGTCATCGTCGCCGTCGTCGACGCCACCAACCTCGAACGCAACCTCTACCTCGTCACGCAGCTCCTCGAAGCCGGCCGGCCGCTCGTCATCGCGCTCTCGATGGTCGACCTGGCGGAGCGCGCCAAGCTTGAGGTCGACCCGGAGAGGCTCGGCCATGCGCTCGGCGTCCGCGTCGTGCCCGTCACGGCGAAGCAGAGGCGCGGGCTCGACGAGCTGGCGCGCGCCGTCCTCGAAGCGGTCGGCTCGCGCGAGCCGGGCGTGAAGTGGCGGCTGTCGCCGCAGGCGGAGGAGGAGGTCAGGCGGCTTTACGCCGCGGGGGCGGCGAGCCGCGATGAGGCTCTGCGCGACCTCTACTCGGACGAGTTGCCCGAGGACGCGGA
>DASVSK010000967.1:0-6048 GCA_036388135.1 Pyrinomonadaceae bacterium
CCTCCCGTGGGGCTTCTACGAACGGCTGTTGACGCCCGGCGCGATGAGCGCCTTTAAGTGGCTCTTCGCCGCCGCGCTCCTCGCGGCCGCCGCGGGCCTCCTCACGCCGTACTCGACGAAGGCGTCGGCGCTGCTCTTCCTCTTCTACCAGGGGCTTCTGCGCAGCTTCACACACTTCAACCACGACGAGATGCCCGCCGTCTTCGTCCTCTTCGTGCTGGCCTTCACGCCCTGCGGCGACGCCCACTCGCTGGACTCGCTGCGCGCGCGCGGGCGCGCGGCGCGCGCGGCGGTCGCGGACGGCGCGCTCGTCTACGGCTACCCCATCCTGCTGATGCGACTGCTGCTCGCGTGGTCGTACTTCAGCTCGGCGCTCATCAAGCTGCGCGTCGCGGGCGCGGGCTACCTGAGCCCGGACAACCTGCCGACGCTCGCCGTCGTCAACTCGCTCGACAACCTGCACGACACCCACTTCCGCGCGGCCTTCTGGCTGACGCACTACCGCGAATACACTCCCTACTTCGTCGCGTTCGCGCTCGCGTGGGAGCTGGCCTTCCCCCTAGCCGTCTTCTCGCGTCGCGCGCGCATACCCCTGCTCGCGGCGGGCGTCCTCTTCCACCTCGGCACGCTCGTCTTCATGAACATCTTCTTCCCGTACCACCTCGCGCTTTATCTCGTCTTCGTGGACTGGCCGGCCTTCGCGCGGCGTCTGAGGGGGCGCGTGCCGCACGCGGGCGGCGGGGCGGGCCGGAGGGGTAGGGGGAAAATTTTTTGAGCGCCGGGCCGGCTCGTGTAAAATCGACGGCGCTTGCCGAGACAGGCCATTTACAAACATCGCAGAACAGTTTAGAAGCCGGCGCGCGTTAGGCCCGTCGTGGCGAAGGCGTCCGCCCTCCCCGCTTCAAACGAGAACCGTCTCAAGCCCCGGGGCGGGGGCTTCAGTGCCTCGCGCCGCCTCGAACAAGGAGGATCGCCAATGCGAAAGCTGCTTCTAACGCTCGCCGCCGCCGTCGTCTGCCTCTGCCCGGCGGAGGCGTCGGCCACCGCCAACTACGTCTACCACGAGCAGACCAACAACTTCGTCGCCACCCCCACCTGCCCCTCGGGCGGCACCGACGCCTCCGCCGGCAGGTACGTCGAGAACACAGACCGCAGCGGGGCTGCCGGCTTCCAAATCTACTCGCCCGAGACCTACACGCTACACTTCAAGGTCGAATTTCAGTTCTTCACCAACGAGCGGAGAATTTACTACACGGTCGACGGCTCCAACCCCTCGGGCTCCTTCGGCACCGGCTTCGGCACGACGCAGGTCGTCGAGGCCGACTTCGTGAGCACCTACGAAGACCAGACGCAGGGCTGCCAGAGGGTCGACGTCATTGTCGGGGCGATACCGCCGCAGCCCGCCGGGACGACCGTCAGGTACATCGTCGGGGCCTGGCACTCCGGCGGCGGCCCCGAGGTCTTCGCCAACTCCGGCACCTGCACGGCCTGCTTCTCCTGCACCGACTCGACGACGGGCTGCGCCACCGTCTTCGGCTACAACGTCGTCGCCGCGCCCGCCACGCCGCTCGTCATCTCGGAGTTCCGGCTGCGCGGCCCGGGCGGCGCGGGCGACGAGTTCGTCGAGATTTATAACGACAGCGACTCGGACGTCACCGTCAACTCCTTAGACGGCTCGGCCGGCTTCTCGCTCGCGGCCTCGGACGGCGTGGCGCGCTTCACCATCCCGAACGGCACGGTCATCCGCGCGCGCGGCCACTACCTCGGCGTCAACACGACGGGCTACACGCTCGGGGGCTACCCGGCGAGCACCGGTCCCTCGTCGGGCGGTGGCGGCGACGCGGCGGCCGCGCCGGCTCGGACTTCGAGGCCGACCCCCGCGGGCGTTGGGGGCAGGAAGCTGCAATCGCGCCCCGCGCCCACGCGTGTACTCAGGCAGCCACGGGTCAGCGACGACGCCTCCGTGCAAGACCCGGCCCCCGGGCCGAGCGCCACCGCCAGCGGCGACGCGACCTACACCACGGACATCGCCGACAACGCGGGCATCGCGCTCTTCAACACGGCGAACCCGCCCGACTTCACGCCGGCGAGACGGCTCGACGCCGTCGGCTCCACGGCCGAGGCGAACACGCTTTACAAGGAGGGCGCGGGCTACCCGGCGCTCGGCGGGGCGGCCTATTTCGCGGGGATAGACTACAGCTTCTACCGCGACGAGTGCGGCAAGGGCGGGTCGGTCGTCGCCCTCGGCGCGTGTCCGAGGTCGACGCCGCAGGACACGGGCGTCAACGAGGCGGACTTCATCTTCGTCGACACCGACGGCTCGTCGGTCGGCGCGGGGCGGCGGCTCGGCGCGCCGGGGCCGGAGAACTCGACCTCGCCGATTCAACGCAACGCGCTGATGCCGGGCGGCAGAATCTTCCCGTGCGTCGCCGGGTCGGCGTCGCCGAATCGGGTGCGCGCGTTCACGAACGACCCGGCCAACAACTCGCCCTTGGGCACCCTCTCCATCCGCATCAGGGTGACGAACAACACGGGCGCGAACGTCACGCGGCTCAGGTTCCGCATCATCGACCTGACGACCTTCCCGGCCCCTCCGGACTTCGCAGACCTCCGGGCACGCACCTCGTCCCTGGTCGTGGAGTCGAACCCCTGCTCCTCCGTCATCCCGCTGACGACCATCAACGGGACGACGCTGGAAGAGCCGCCCGCGCAGCCCGGCGGCGGGGGCTTCAACTCGACACTCTCCGCGGGCACGGTCACGCTGGCCTCGCCGCTTCCGCCGGGAGCCAACTACGACTTCCAACTGCTCTTCGGCGTCCAACAGACGGGCAGGTTCAAAGCGTACGTCAACGTCGAGGTGCTGCCGTAAAGGGAAGCGGTAGACAGTAGACAGTAGACAGTAGACAGTAGACAGTAGTCAGTAGTCAGTAGAAAAGCCTTCGTCAGCGAGTCGTCCGAGTATCAGTGTCAGCGGCCGCAGCGCGGAGCGCTACTGACTACTGACTACTGTCTACTGTCTACTGTTTTTTTCTCAGGCGGGAAAGCTGTAGGTGACCTTGTAGTCGGGCGGGGTGGTTTCGAGGAGGGGCTCGCCGCCGGCTTCGAGCCACGCGTGGCCGCTCAGCGCGTCGCCGCCTTCGCGCCGGACGCCGAAGATGACGCGCGACTCGATGCCGCTCAGAGCGAGGTAGCGGTGGAGGACGGGCGCGCGCTTCCAGCAGGTCGGCGTGAAGACCCAGAAGTCCGCGGCGAGCACGGAGTCGAGCAGGCGCGCGAGCCTCGCCTGCACACGCGCCGCGTCGTCCGGCCTCCGCCCCGGCCGCCGCGGCGCGACGAGCCGCATCGCGCGCGGCAAAGGCAGAACCCTCATCAGCAGCGAGACCGCGACGACCCACGCCCCCATCCGCAGGGCGAGCAGCGCAGCGCCCGGCTCGCTCAGCAGGAGGCGGGCCGCGCGCCCCGGCAGGGCCGCGTGTTTAGAGGGCTGTTGCGTCAGTTCGGGCACGTTCGAGACGTCCGGGTAAAAATCCCGCGCCTTCTGCTAACATCGGGCGGGAGGTTGAGCCTTGCTAATTTACCCCGACAGCACCGCCGCGCGCGAGCACGCGTCCCGCCTGGTCGCGGACGGCGGCGTCGTGGCCTTCCGCACCGACACCTTCTACGGCCTCGGCTCAGACCCGCTCAGCTCCGACGCGCTCGAACGCGTCAACGCGCTCAAGGGGCGCGAAGGCAAACCCGTCCTCGTGCTCATGAGCGACGCGCGGGAGGCAGGGCGGCTCGTCTCGGCCGTGTCGCGCGCCTTCGACGTCCTCGCCGCGCGGCACTGGCCGGGGGCGCTCACGCTGGTCGCGTCGGCGCGCGCGGGCGTGCCGGAGCTTTTGACGGCGGGGACGGGGACGGTCGGCGTGCGGCTCCCCGATGACGAGGACGCGAGGGGCATCGTCCGCGCGTGCGGCGGGCTGCTCACGGCGACGAGCGCGAACCCCGCGGGCGAGCCGCCGGCCCGGACGGCCGAAGAGGCCGCGCTCTACTTCAAAGAAGCGCCGGGGCTCGTCCTCGACGGAGGGGCCTCGCGCTCGGAGCTGCCCTCGACGGTCGTAGACGTCAGCGGCGAGCGAGCGCGTCTCATCCGCGAGGGCGTCGTCCCGCGCGCCGAGCTGGAAGCGACCCTGCGCGCCGAAGGCATCGAGCTATTCGGCGTGTAAAAGGTAAAGGGGAAGGGGAGAGGGAGGATGAAAGGCAGGGCGGCTTTCGTCGTCGCCGGACAATGAAAAGCGACCCGCCTTCGGCCTGTCCCTCACCCCTTCCCCTTTACCCTTTACCCTTTACCCCTCAACTTTACTGCCCGGCCTTGTACCCGGCCTCGTCAAGAATCTGCTTGGCCTTGTCGGGGTCGAAGTTGTAGACCTGGCCGGGGGAGTAGGCCCAAGACTGCTCGGGCAGGATGGAGTTGGCGATGCGCGCCTGCCCGAGCAGCAGCTCCTTGACGATGGCCTGGCGGTCGATGGCGTAGGCGATGGCCTGCCGTACGCGCGGGTCGGAGAGCGGCTCGGCCGTCACGTTGTAGCTGAGGTAGACGACGTTGACGCCGGGGAACTGCGCCACCTTCAGGTTCTGGTTCTGGCCGAGCGCCTGGTAGGTGTCGGGCTGGAGGTTCGCCACGGCGGCGAGGTCGACGCCGCCGCTGGAGAGCTCGGCCTGGAGCGTGTTGGCGTCGAGGATGGTGCGGACGCGCAACTGTTTGACGGCGGGCGCGCCGCCCCAGTAGGCGTCGTGCGCGGCGAGGTCGATGATCTGCTGCGACTCGTCGTAGCGGACGAACTTGAACGCGCCGGTGCCGACCGGCGTCTGCCTCTGCTGGTCGGTCGTGTAGCCCTGCGGCATCATCCCGACGGGGACGAGGCTGGAGAGGAACTTGTTCGAGGGCTTGTTGAGGCGCACGACTAGCGTGAGCGGGTCGGGCGTCTCGACGGCCTTGACGAGGGGCTTGCGCTCCGTGCCCGCGCCCTCGAAGAAGTCGTTGGCCTTGCGCGAGTCGGAGGCGAGCAGCGTGTCGAGCGTGTACCTGGCGTCGGCGGAGGTGAACGCCTTGCCGTTGTGGAACTTCACGCCGTCGCGGAGCTTGAAGGTGTAGGCGAGCCCGTCGGGCGAGGGCTGGATTTCGGAGGCGAGGTCGCCGACGTAGTCGAAGTTCTCGTTCTTGCGGACGAGCGAGTTGAAGGCGAGCTGGCGAATGCGCTCGCTCGACGCGTCGGTGCCGCGGAGCTGGTCGAGCGTCTCGGGGTTGGATTCGAGGACGACGACGAAGGGGCCTGACTTGCCTCCGTCGACCGTCACGTCGCGCAGGTAGCGCCAGTCGCCGTCGACGGGGACGTTGATGTTCTGCACGTTGCGGCGCGCGACGACCATCTGGTCGACGTACCAGAGCGGGAGCTGGGGCACGTCGCGGCTGATGATCTCCTGCGCGCGCACGTACATCGCTTTGGCCTGCCCGCGGTCGGAGGTCTTGACGGCCTCGTCCAGAATCCCGTCCAGCTCCGGGTTGCTGTAGCGGCCGCGGTTCTGGTACGCGCCGGTGCGGAAGAGGTCGTGGAGGTAGATGGGGTCCTGGTTGCCGCCGACCCAGCGCCCCGTGGTGAGCTGGAACTGCCCCTTGCGCTGCTGGTCGAGGAGCGTGTTGAACTCGACGGTCTCGATCTCGCAGGGGATGCCCACCTGCTTGAGCTGGTTCTGGATGATGCTGGCGTACTGGCGCGTCGGGGCGCTGGCGGCGTTGACCTTGAGCACGACGGGCTGCTTGAAGCGCGCCGCCGCGGCCCCCCTTGGGCCGCCTCCCCCACCGCCGCAGGCGGCCAGGAGGGCGGAGGCGATGGCGGTGACGGCGAAGATGATTCCGGCTGGTCGGCGACGCATTAGAACTTACCTCCGTACTTGTAATCGAGCTTGCGGTTCAACTCCGCGACCTCCGCCGAAAGCTCCTGGAAGCGCTTCGGGTCGTAGTCGAGCGGCGGCCTGGTCATCGCCTTGAAGGCGGCGATGCGGCGCAGG
>DASVSK010000968.1:0-1874 GCA_036388135.1 Pyrinomonadaceae bacterium
CCCGCGCTCACGATGAGCGAGCCCTTCTCGGAGCGGACGCGCCCCGTGAAGTGGCCGTCAATCCTGAGCATGCCTTTGAACTCGGCGTCGCCGGAGACGACCGTGCCGCCGCCGACGAAGCCGCTGACGACCCCGTCGCGCAGGTCGCGCGCGAGCGCCTCGGACTCCGTCACGGCGCGCGGGGTCGAAGGCGTGACGGCCGCCGTCGGCGTCGCAGTTCGCGCGGGCTGCTCGCGGGTCTCCGCCGCCGCAGCCGGGGCTGCGGGCTGCGCGGGGGCGGGCGGCGGTTCCGGCCGCGGGGCGCTTTGCGGCGCCGCGGGCGTCTGCGGCCTGGGTTCTCTGGCTTCGGGTTTGGGGGAACGTCCCATCTTAAACATCGAAAATATACCTCCGTGTGCGAGGGGCCGGTTCGCGCACCGGGGCGCGAGGGGCGGCGCAAGTCCCGCGGGCAGAGAAGCCCTCGGGCGCGGCCCCGCGTCCCGCTCGGCGACAAATTCTGACTGGTTACGAGAGCTTCAAACGAGGCAAGAACACTCGGGAAGAGCATGGCAATCATATGCCCCGAGCGCGCCCGTTGCGTTGCGAACGGATTATCTTTCGGTTGCGGCCGGGACGGGGTATGATTCCCGCGAACTCGCGAACGGGGCGGCGGCAGGCCGTACACGCGGCGGCCGGACGCGCGGCGCAGGGCGTCGACGTCGGCGAGTCCCATCTCGAATCACCACGGCAAAGGCGGTGTCTCTTCTTGAACGTCATCGAGACGGAACGGCTCAACTTGCGTGAGGTGGACGAAGGCGACGCCGCTTTCATCCTCGAACTGTTGAACGACCCGGACTTCGTGCGTAACGTCGCGGACAGGGGCGTGCGGACGCTCGAAGACGCGCGCCGCTTTATCTCGGAGCGGCTCGTCGAGAGCTACCGCCGGAGCGGGTACGGGTTCTGGCTCGTCGAGCCGAAAGGCTCGCAAGACCCCGCGGGCATCTGCGGGCTTGTGAAGCGGGACGCGCTTCCCGGCGTCGACGTCGGGTACGCCTTCCTCCCGCCGTTCCGCTCGAAGGGCTACGCGTACGAGTCGGCCGCGGCCGTGCTGGCCTACGCGCGCGACGTCGTCGGGCTCAAACGCCTCTACGCCATCGTGAACCCCGACAACGCCGCCTCAATCAGGGTGCTCGAAAAACTCGGCATGAGGTTCGAGCGGATGGTCGCCCTGTCGACGGACGAGCCGGAGGTCAGCCTGTTCGCCGCCGACCTGTGAGTCCGCCCCGCAGCCTCCGGCACACGCGACTTGAGAAAAGGAGCGAGGCCCTACCCGGCCCCGGCGGCCGCCTCATGACCCCCGGGCCGCGCCGGAGCATTAGCCCCGCTCATGCGCACCATGCGCGACGTCGGCCTGCGCGTCGCCGCCGTCGACTACTTCGAGAACACCCGACGCCCGCGCACGCGCACGTCGCCGCGCGCGAAGGGCGGCGGACTCCCGCCGCGCCTGCGGATGATGATGCCCTTCGGCCACGGTTCTTAAAGCGCGAAAGGGAGACTCGCGTCACACGCCACGCCGGACGCACGCACGCCCGGCGGCCGTCATGGCGTGCGGGCGCGTTCGCGCTCCGGGGCGCGCTTCAACTCCGCGCGGGCGCGGGCTCAGGCGACCCGTCCGCCCCCGCGCCGCGCGCAAAGTAGTCCTGCAAGATTTGGTGGCGGAAACGCCACTGCCCGCCGTCCTTTTCCAGGATGCGCAGTTCAGTCGCGTAACTCAGAAAGTCCGCGTAACGCAGCGGCATCGAGCCTTCCAAAGTCAGACATATACGTAACATCCAGTGTTTGAACATCGGAGTTCTGAACAGCCCCAACAGCCCGAAGGGTAGAGTCGTTTGTGC
>DASVSK010000969.1:0-2122 GCA_036388135.1 Pyrinomonadaceae bacterium
CCCGCGGCCCCGTGTGGGGTCATTTCTTACAAAACCTCGGAGTCCACCAACGTGCAAAGACTAATTATTACGCTCGGCCTATTGCTCTGCCTGTGCGCCCCCCTAAGCGCGCAGGCCGACTCGCCGCTCCTGCTTCGCAGCCCCTCCGTCAGCCGCGACCTGATCGCCTTCGTCTTCGCCGGCGACCTGTGGGTCGTCGGGCGCGAGGGCGGCGACGCGCGCCGCCTGACGACGGGCACCGGCACGGAGGCCACGCCCTACTTCTCGCCCGACGGCCGGCTCATCGCCTTCACGGGCGAGTACGACGGCAACGCCGACCTCTACGTCGTCGAGGCGGCGGGCGGCGTGCCGCGTCGCCTCACCTACCACCCGGGCGCGGACGTCGCGCAGGGCTGGACGCCGGACGGCGCGGCCGTCCTCTTCCGCTCGCAGCGCGACAGCCCGAACTTCACGCCGCGCCTCTTCACGATGCCGCTCGCGGGCGGCCACCCCGCGGAGGTGCCGCTGCCGCAGGCGGCCGAGGCCAGCTACTCGCCCGACGGGCGGCGGCTCGCCTACGTCCCGCTGCTGCGCGCCTTCGGCCAGTGGAAGCAGTACCGCGGCGGCCGCACCACGCCCGTCTGGCTCGCAGACCTCTCCGACTCGAGCGTCGAGCGTCTGCCGCGCGAGAACTCGAACGACTTCAACCCGATGTGGGTCGGCGACCGCGTCTACTTCCTCTCCGACCGCAACGGCCCCGTCACCATCTACTCCTACGACACGCGCACGCGCCGCGTCGAGCAGGCGGTGAAGAACACCGGGCTCGACATCAAGTCGGCGGCGGCCGGCGACGGCGTCATCGTCTACGAGCAGTTCGGCTCGCTCCACGCGCTCGACCTCGGCTCGGGGCGGTCGAAGCCCGTCCCCGTCCGCGTCGCGGGCGACCTCCCCTCGGTGCGGCCGCGCTTCGCGCGCGTGGGCGCCGCCCTGCGCAACGCCTCGCTCTCGCCGACGGGCGCGCGCGCACTCTTCGAGGCGCGCGGCGAGGTCATCACCGTCCCGGCCGAGAAGGGCGACGCGCGCAACCTGACCAACACGCCGGGCGTCGCCGAGCGCGACCCCGCCTGGTCGCCCGACGGCAAGTGGGTCGCCTACTTCTCCGACGAGTCGGGCGAGTACGCCCTGCACCTGCGCCCGCAGACCGGGATGGGCGAGGTCAGGAAGGTCGCGCTCGGCACGCCGCCGTCGTACTTCTACTCGCCCGTGTGGTCGCCCGACTCGAAGAAGGTCGCCTACACGGACAAGCGTCTCAACCTCTGGTACGTCGACGTGTCGGGGGCGGCCGCGCCCGTCCGCGTCGACGCCAACACGTACGACAACCCCTTCCGCGTCGTCGACCCGTCGTGGTCGCCCGACTCGCGCTTCATCGCCTACACCAAGCAGCTCAGGAACCGCCTCGGCACCGTCTTCATCTTCTCGCTCGAAGAGAACAGGACGCGGCAGGTGACCGACAACATGAGCGACGCACGCTTCGCGCGCTTCGACCGCGACGGCAAGCACCTCTACTTCACCGCCAGCACCAACGCCGGCGCGTCGTCGGGCTGGCTCGACATGTCGAGCTTCGACCGCCCCGTGACGCGCTCGGCCTACGTCGTCGTCCTGCGCAAAGACCTCCCCTCGCCGCTCGCGCCCGAGAGCGACGAGGAGAAGGTGACCGAGGAGCAGAAGGCGAACAACCCCGAGGACAAGGGCGAGCCGAAGCCCGGCCCGCCCACGCCCACGCCCGCGCCGCTGCGGGCGTCGGACGACTCTTACCTCGAAGCCCCCGCGGCTTCGACGGAGGCCGCCGAGCCGTCGGCCGACGCTCCCACACGGCAGGAGCCGCCCGCCCCCGGCGCGCCCGCGGGGGCACGCCCCGGCGCGCCGCCGAAGAAGCCCGAGCCGGTGCGCATCGACTTCGACGGCATCGACCAGAGGGTTCTGGCGCTGCCCGTCCCGGCGCGCGACTACTCGGGGCTCTACGCGGGCAAGGCCGGGACCTTCTTCCTGCTCGAAGACGTGACCGGCCCCGAGGTGACGGGGCGCGTCCTGCACCGCTTCGACCTGTCGAAGCGCAAGGCCGAGAAGGTGACCGAGGGCGTCA
>DASVSK010000970.1:0-8707 GCA_036388135.1 Pyrinomonadaceae bacterium
TAAGGCCGGGACTGCCGCCTCGGCCCCGCCCGCGATATTACCCAGCCCCTTCGCGGCGCTCAGGCGGACGAACGTGTCTCTATCTTTCAGCGCCTCGATTAACGCGGGCGCTGCCGCCGTCGCCCCGTTGCCCATCGCGGCCAGCGCGTCGGCGGCATACCTTCGGACGTGTTCACTCGCGTCACCCAAAGCGCCCGTCCACACCGGGACGGCCTCTCCCGGCCCCAACCCTATGCGCCCGAGCGCCCGGACCGCGTTCATGCGGACGATGAACTCCTTGTCCTTCATTGATTCCATCAGGGCGGGCGCAGCCCCCACGGCCCCCGGCCCGATTTTGCCCAGGGCCTCCGCCGCGGCACCGCGCGCGGGCGCGCTCTCGTCCTTCAACAGCAGAATCAACGCGGGGGCCGCCACCTTCGCGTCAACGCCGAACCGCCCGAGCGCCTCGGCCGCGTCCCTGCGGACGCCAGCGTTCTGATCTTTCAGCGACTCGGTTAAGGCCGGAGCCGAAGCTTTCGCCGCGCCCCCGATTCTCCCCAGCGCGCGGGCCGCGCCGGCCCGCGCCCAGGGGCTCTCGTCTTTCAGCAGCGCGGTCAGCGCCGGGACGGCCGGTTCGGCCTCCGCGCCGACCTGCCCTAACGCGAAGGCGGCGTTGCTTCGCACGAGGCTGTCACCGTCTCTCAGTGCTACGGTGAGGGCGGGTACGGCCGACCTCGCCTCCGGCCCCATCCTGCCGAGGGCCTCGGCCGCGGCCCGACGCATTGCGTCGTCCGGGTCCTTGAGCGCCGCGGTCAGGGCGGGCACCGCCGCCTTCGCCGCCGCCCCCCGCCCCTTTATCTCCTCGGCGGCCGCGAGGCGTCCCTGCCGGTCACCCTCTTGCAGACGCCGGACGAGAGCCTGTGTCTGCGCGTCGGCCCCCTCCTGCGCGAATGCGTTGGGGGTGAGACAGAAGGCGGCCAGCAAACTCACGCCTATCTGTCGTAGCGCCGGACGTCGGGACATGTTTGTCGAATCCTTTCACGAACACGAAAAGCCTTACGCCGGGCGTTGCGCCGCAGGCCGGCCCTCAAGGTGAAGACTTCGAGCCGCGCCTCGCTTCACGCTAACTCCGCGAGTTCCGCCCAGCGGTCGATGTCGCGGGACAACTGCTCCGTCAACTCCTCGCGCTCCTCGTAGAGCCGGTGTACGACGTGGGCGTCACTGGAGTTGTCGGACAGCTCGGTCTCTATCTCGGCCACGCGCTGCTCGGCGGCACGGATGCGGGCCTCCGTCTCCTCCAACTCATTCCGCTCTTTAAATGTGAGCTTACGTTTGGCGGGCGGCGTCGCGTCGCTTCGCCGCGACGCCGGTCGCGCCGCGGCCGGGGCCTCGGCCGCGGCAGCGGCGGCGTCGCCCTCTTCCCTGCGGCGCGCGTCAAGAAACGCGGAGTAGTTTCCGGGGTACTCGCGCAGGCGGCCTCCTCCCTCGAAGCGGAAGATGTGCTCCACCGTGCGGTCGAGGAAGTAACGGTCGTGGCTGACGACGATCAGGTTTCCGGGGAACCCGTCCAGATAGTCTTCCAGTGTGATGAGTGTTTGAATGTCGAGGTCGTTCGTCGGCTCGTCCAGCAGCAGGACGTTCGGCGCGCCCATCAGCACGCGCAGGAGGTAGAGCCGCCTGCGCTCGCCGCCCGAGAGCTTCGCTATCGGCGCGTACTGCATCGCGCCGGTGAAGAGGAACTTTTCGAGCATCTGCCCCGCGGTGATGAACGAGCCGTCCGCGGTCTCGACCCGCTCGGCGACCGCGCGGATGTAATCTATCACCCGCTCCTGTTCGTCGAGGGCTCGACTCTCCTGGTCGTAGTACCCGAGGCGCACGGTCTGTCCAACTTCGACGGAGCCCGCGTCCGGCGCGACCCTGCCCGCGATGATTTCGAGCAGCGTGGTTTTGCCCGCGCCGTTCGGCCCGATGACGCCGACGCGCTCGCCCGGCCGGAGGGTGCGGCTGAAGCCGCCGACCAGCACCCGGCCGTCGTACGCCTTCGAGATGTCACGCAGCTCCAGGACCTTCTTGCCCAGACGGCTTGAGCCGACCGACATGTCGAGCTCCGCCCTCGACGCTTCTTTGGGCTGTGCCATCAGACTTTCGGCGCGCTCCACGCGGGCCTTCGACTTACGCGTGCGGGCCTTCGCGCCGCGCCTGAGCCACGCCAGCTCCCGGCGGATGAGCATCTCGCGCTTCTGCCCTTCGACGGCGCGCGACGTCTCCTGCTCCTCCTTCTTTTCGAGGTAGTAGGCGTAGTTCCCGTCGAATGCCTGCACCGAGCCCCGGTCGACTTCGAGGATGCGCGTCGTCACGCGGTCGAGGAAGTAACGGTCGTGCGTGACGAGCATGAGCGCGCCGCTGTAACGGCCGAGATACTCTTCGAGCCAGGAGATGGTCTCGGCGTCGAGGTGGTTGGTCGGCTCGTCGAGGATGAGGAGTCTGGGGCGTTCGATGAGCGCGTGGGCGAGCGCGACGCGCTTCCGCTGCCCGCCGGAGAGCTCGCCCATCCTGGCGTTCGTGTCGGTGATGCCAAGCCTGCCGAGAACCGTCCGCGCGTTCGTCTCCATCTCCCACGCGCCGGAGGCTTCCAACTGCCGCCCGAGTTCCGACACGCGGTCCAGCGCGCGCCGCTCGTCCCCGCCCGCGGCCGCCAGCTCGCCGCAGGCGCGCTCGTAATCCAGAAGCAGCCGCATCCGGGCGTCGCTCGCGGCGAACACGGCCTCCAGGACGGTCGCGTCCGCCGCGTAAGGCGGGTTCTGCGGAAGGTATCCGACCGAGACGCCGTCGGCGAGAATTATGCGCCCGGCGTCCGGCCGTTCCTCGCCTGCGACGAGGCGGAGGAAGGTTGTCTTGCCCGAGCCGTTGACCCCGACCAGGCCGACGCGGTCGTCGCCGTTGAGGCCGAGGCTGACGTTCTCCAAAATTGGCCGCAGGCCGTAGTCTTTGCTGACCGCTTCGACGGATAGGATGTGCATTACAAGGATGACGCCGGGCCGTAGTCTCAGAATAAAGCGCCGTCTTGTTCCCCGGAACGTTAACGCGGATTGTTCATCGCGGGAAAGTTTACCATCATCCCACACGCGACTTCGGCCCGAGCCCGGGAAGGAACGCCTCTAAAGTCGTCCGCGCGGAGGAGGAGGACGCGAAGCGGGACGCCGATGAGAATCGCCGCGAAGGGTCGCGTCGCGGGGGATGAGTTGACGCGCGATGCGTCCGACGCAAGGGCTGCGTTATGCGGCGACGCCGGACGGGTGCCGGGCGAACGGCGAACGCGTCGGAGGCGCGTTGATGGCCCAAGGCTCTGGCTATCGCGGGCGAGTCGCGGTATTCTCTCCGCGCAAGGCACACGATAAGAGCTTTTCCAAGACCGTCCCTTCTCCAGTCCGTCAACCACCCGGAAAGCAGAATGAAAATGAGAATCGCACACGCCGCCCGAAAAGGTCTAGCCGTCTGTTTTTTGACGTGCGGCCTTATGATTTGCGCGCACGCCCAAACGTCCAAGCTGACTTTTAAAAGCGGCAGGGCGACGGTCAACAGAGTCATCCGACTGTTAACCGAGTCCGACGCGCATTTTTATTCTCTCAACCTGCGCAGAGGTCAGACGGTCGACATAAAGGTCATCGCGAAAGGGCTGTTCTTGAGCAAAGAGAACGAGTGCTCCATGTTTTTCCAGTTGTTCGACAGCGGGGGCGAGGCCGTCTTCATCGGCGACGACATGGTCGGCATCGACAAGTGGGACGGCGAGGTGGAAAAAACGGGGGGCTATAAAATCAAAGTCTACATGAGCTGCCTTGAAGGGTTCACGGCGGGCGAGCTGCGGAAGAAAAAGCCCACCTTCAGATACACGCTGGACGTCAGAACGAAGTGACGCCTTTCTGTTCGGACGAGGCCGGCGGGTTGTCGCGCCGTTTCCGACCACACGGAAGCAAAAATCTCAAGGAGACACCGGTGAAAATCCTGGCGGCGAATTTTGTGATCATGCTGGTCTGCGTCCTCGCGGGCGCGGGCTCGACGGCGAACGCGCAAGGCGTCTCGAAATGTTTCCGCGCCGACTGGTTGCAGGGGGAGCGCGTCATCAACTTCAGGATTAACGGGAGTAGGGTGTCGGGAACGTTCGTGGTCGGGGGTGGGGGCGGCAGCGACGACATCCCGCCCGACGCGACGTACGAATTTAACGGGACGCTTAAAGGCAACACTTTGACCATCGCGTTCGCCGGCAACAAGCTACCCGATGTCTCGCCGTCCGAGATGAAGAGTTTGGTCTGGACGCTGGTGAAGTCCGGCGGCGCGGAGTCGCTGCGAATCAAATTCCGCGGCAAAAACTACGACACGAATAAGTATGAGGATAGCTTCGCCGATTTCGAGTCCTGCAAAGAAGACTACGCTACTCTGGCGAAGAGGGCGGAAAGGGTTCGGTTCGCGAGGGGCGCGAATTCTGCGAGCTTCCCTTTGACGTTCAAGACGAAGGACGAGCGAAGAGCCTTTCTGCTGAACATGAAGGCGGGCCAGCGGGTAGAGGTCGAAGCCCCCGGATGCACGATCTCATTTTATTACCCGGACAAAAGGGAGGGCGAAGAGCCTTCGATTGACGGTTTCAGTCCCGACCGTTTGAAGCAGAGCGGGGACTATCTTTTCGTCATCAGCCCCTCGCCATCCCCGGGCGAGTATTCGGTGAAATTCAAAGTTACAAATTAGACGCTGAATCGAGATGAGCATGCCGCTGCCGAAGAAGGCGATTCTTTTAGCGCTGTTGATGCTGCTGTCTGTTTCGGCGACGACTACGGCGCAGGGAACCGACGACTATCCGGCCAACTGGTGCCGCAACGGTCTCTTCCCGTCCGACGAAGCGGGGTTCAGGCTGGCGAAGGTCGGCGGCAACTGGACGGCACGGGTCCACTTCTTTAACGACGACGACGACTGCCCGCGCTACGAGGTGAAGTGCGAGACGAAGCGCTACCTCATCACCGGAGATCAGGTGCTGGTCTCAAGGACGTACGGCCGTTGGGTCTGCGGCTGGTATCAGCCGCGGAAGGGCGGCGAGACGGTCGGGTGGCTCCTGGCCGATAAACTGTTGGTGTCCGAGCCGCCCGCCCGCCCCGCCTTGGCGAGCTGGGTGGGCTTATGGAAGTACGACGGAAAGTCGTTGGACATCCGGCGCGACGGCAAGCCCGGTCTTCTCAAAGTCAAAGGCCACGCCATCTGGGAGGGCTCCGGCGGTAACGTCCGCCTGGGCGGCGTCGAAGCCGCGGCGCGGCCCGAAGGTAACGAGCTCGTCCTCGTCTCAGAAGAATGCTGGGTGTCGCTCAAATTAGTCGGCGACTACCTCGTAGCCAAAGACAACTCCGAGTGCGGCGGCGTGAACGTGCGGCTCAACGGCGTCTTTCGGAAGGGCCGATGAGAAAGCGCCCGGCCGCTTGCGCGACAACCGTACGAAACCGGGAATGAAGACACTTTCAATTGTTATCTGCGCCGGTCTGTTCTTCGTGGCTTGTGTCGGCTCCGCTTCGGGCCGGGGGACGGATGAGTTATTAGTCCGCGTCCGGCTGACGACGGGCGAGCGCAGCAAGGACAGCGGCTCTCTAACGACGACGATTACCGTCGAACGGGATGCGATTGAGTTGGTGGGGACATACGGCGGGAGTAGCAGGAGGCGTCCCAACCCCCCGCGTAAGGTCTATAAATTGTCTCCCGCAGAGAAGCGAAATCTAGTCGAGTTGATTAAATCAAACCACCTGCTGACGACGGATTCAATCGAACTCCCCCGACCTTCCTCAAACTATCAATACTTCGAGGTTTCGTTAGACTTAACGCTGGGCGGAAAGAAGGGCGCGGTCAACATCAGCGGGCCGAGAAACGCCGCGGGAGTCAAAGATAAATCACTGTACCAAAGCACGCGGCTCTTAATCGCAGAGCTTTATCGAATCATGAACGGACACGATAAGAGCGTTCATTTTGAAGAATTAATTCTCGACCGGACAGGGCGATGACGCGCGAAACGCGACAATGAAAAATCGGTACACCGGAGCACGTCGGCGGCGTAAGAACATGGGAGCCTTGAATAGAGTCTTTTCAGGGCACCTCATTTTGTTAGGGGCGGCGTTACTGCTCCTGTCTAACAGCGCCCCCGCCCAAACAGGTGATAAGCCCGCCGCCCTGCCTAAATCCGTCAGCCTGCCGCGTTCATTCGTACGGTTCTCGCCGGGCGACGTCCTCAAGCTAATTTTCAGCGGCTACGACCCCGCCACCGGGAGGGTGTCCGGCATCCTCAACACGGAAAGAAAGCCCGCGTTCGTTCAGATAGACGAGGCCGGCCTCTGGAAGGTTCAGGGCCAGGATCATCTGGTCGTGTTGGTGGGCATTAATTCGGACGACGACGCCTCCGCCGGCGTGTGTGGTAATTGCATAGGAAACAGCTTTCTGGCGGTGTTAAAGAAGAGCGGGGCCGCGCTTTCCCTCGTGGCGAAACAACTGACACCGCCCTCCTCGGGGGAGCCCGTCGAATACGAGTCTCTCGACCAGGACGAAGTCATCAGCATCTCGGGGCACGACAGTGTCTCTCTCGACCTCGCCCCCTACAAACTTAACAGCCGCGAGACGCTGATCGGGTTCAGGCAGGAGCACATCTGGCTCCCGACTTCCGACTGGTGGACGATACTGACGCTCTACCGCATCGAGGGCGGACGGTTGACCGAGGTCTTCACTGAAAAGGTCGTGGAGAGGGTGTACCCGGCCGCTTCCGACCGCGGCCGTAGAATAATCGACAAAACCGTCTCCGCCATATCGCTCGCGCCTCCGGCCCGCCCGGCGGGCGGGGGCTTCAACGAGATGGCCGTCAGGAAGACCACCGTCGAATGCTTCGACGAAAATAACGACGAGGATTGCGACCCGAAGCACGAAGCCGTCAGGCCGTTGAAGACCCTGACGGAGGTGTGGCGATTCGACGGACGGCGGTACGTCCGCGCGCCGACCGCCAGGCGTTGACGGATGTGCGCTGACCGGGGCCGTCGGGCTTCGGGAAACATCGGGTTTACATTGGCGGACGCCGCTGTCGGTGGAGAGAGGTCAAAGAAGGATGATGAAAAAAGTTCTAATCTTATTTGTCGTGTCGCTTTTCACTTTATCCGGCCCGGCGTCGGCAAATAGTCCTCAGGAGAAAGATTCAATCTCCTTCATACGCGAGCGGTACGCGGCCATCAACAAGAATCAGGCTAAGTACAGGGCGGTGAAAAAAGAGTTGTCGGGCTTCTCGACCGAAGGCGGAGAACTGACCGCCTACTTCGACGGGCCGAAGATCGTGAAAATAGCGGTCACAAACTACGGGGAGACGAACAGCTTTTTCGAAGAATTTTATTACTCGGATGAGAAGCTGATTTTCGTCTACCGCAAACAGGAGATATACAACGAGCCCATGAACAAGGTGGTCAGGACGAAAGAGAACCGCTTCTACTTCAGCGACGGCGAGTTAATCAGGTGGGTCAACGAGAACGGTAAACACGTCAGGGCGGGCGACAGTCAATACCCCGAGAGGCGGATTCATTACCTCGGCGTCTCAAAGCTTTTGACCGAAGGCGCGCGCGCAGAGGGGCCCGTAATCGAAGCGCCCGAGCGTAACCCGTGACCTCGGTCGCTCGGCCGCGGCCACGACGTTAACTCCTCACCCGCCGGCACGGAGTCCCGACGCCGGGCCCGCCCTCAACATTGCCGCCTCAACCACCTTTGCCCGAACTCACCACTTTGCGGGCGCGGTCTTAGTAATAATCAAGCCGCCCGTTTATAATCCGGGTCACAGCACACTTTCCCCCGAAAGTTACAAAGTTACCGAGCCGGTGGGTCGGTTAGTTCGCTTATGTCCCAAAAAACGCCCGGAGATTCTCAGCCCGCCGCACAAGACGGCGGCAACCCGATAGCGCATCCGCAGAGCCCAGACGTGGCGGCCTACTGGCTGGCGGCCGTCGTCGACTCTGCCGAGGACGCCATCATCACCAAGACGCTCGAAGGCGTTATCACGAGCTGGAACCGCGGCGCGGAGCGCATCTTCGGCTACACGGCCGAGGAGATAATCGGCAAGCCGGTGACGACTCTCATCCCGGAAGACCATCTCGACGAGGAGCCCGGGATTCTGGCCCGCATCAGGGCGGGGGAGCGCATAGAGCATTACGAGACGGTGCGCATGCGCAAGGACGGCACGCTCGTCGACATCTCGCTCACGGTGTCGCCCATCAGGCGGCCGGACGGGACGATCATCGGGGCCTCGAAGATTGCGCGCGACGTCACGGAGCACAGGCGCGCGCAGGAGGTGCTGCGCGCGCAGACGGAGGTCATCGGCCAGGCCTACGACGCCATCTTCCTGCGCGACACCGCGAACGCCATCACGCTCTGGAACCGGGGCGCGGAGCGCACCTACGGCTACACGCAGGAGGAGGCGCTCGGGCGCTCGCCGCATGAGCTGTTGAAGACCCAGCCGCCCGTCCCGCTCGAAGAGATTTACGCGAGCCTGTGGCGCGAGGACTACTGGGAGGGCGAGCTGCTGCACACGCGCAAGGACGGCGAGCAGATCGTCGTCGAGACCCGCTGGGCGACCGTGCGCGACGGGCGCGGCGAAGTCACGTCCGTCCTCGAAATCACGCGCGACATGACCGAGCGCAAGCGTGCGGAGGTGAAGCTCCTCCAGGCGGCCGCCATC
>DASVSK010000971.1:0-3332 GCA_036388135.1 Pyrinomonadaceae bacterium
CCCCCCTCACCCGAGACCCGCCGGCTGGTCCTGCGCGTCCCTCTCGATGTCTTCGGCGCGCAGGCGGTTCCAGAGGTCGAGCGCGTCGAGCGCGCTGTGGTTCGTCATGTCGCTGCGCATCGGCGTCACCGAGACGCAGCCCGCCTCGACGGCCGCGTAGTCGGTCCCGTCCTCGCCGCCGGTGCCGTAGTACTCCTCGCCGATCCAGTAGTAAGCCTTGCCGCGCGGGTCGATGTGCTCGGTGATGATGGGGCGCGCGTTCTTGATGCCCTGGCGCGTGACGCGCACGCCGCGGATGTCGCCCGGCGGGACGTTGATGTTGAGGAGCGTGCCGGCGGGCAGCCCCTCGGAGAGGACTTTGCGCGCGGCCGTGACGGCGAAGCGCGCGGCCGCCGTGAAGTCGTAGTTCTCGCGCGCGACCAGGCTGAAGGCGAGGCCGGGCACGCCGAGGATGGTGGCTTCGAGCGCGCCCGCGACCGTGCCCGAGTAGGTGGCGTCGTCGCCGAGGTTGCCGCCGTGGTTGATGCCGGAGCAGCAGACGTCGGGCCACTCTTCGGGGCCGAGAATCTGGTTGAGCGCGAGCGTGACGCAGTCGGTCGGCGTGCCGTCGACCGTCCAGTGGCGCTCGTCGATGCGGCGGATGCGCAGCGGGCGCGAGAGGGTCAGGCTGTGCGAAGCGCCGCTCATCTCGGCGGCGGGCGCGACGACGTAGACGTCGCCCACCTCGCGCAGGGACTCCTCCAACTTCGCGAGGCCGTCGGAATGTATGCCGTCGTCGTTTGTCAGGAGAATGCGAACCATATGATTAAACCGCGAGACATTACACCTCAGCGCCCCGATTTATTCAAGCGGGCGCGCCGGCGGCCGTTTGCGACTCAAAGAGAAGCCCCGCGGGTTGAATCCCGCGGGGCTCGCCTCCTTCGAGGGTCGGAAGGAACTCAGGCGTTCGTCGTCTCCCGGCTCTTGCGCGAGAGGCCCTTGATCTGGACGGGCGTGTTCTTCTCGACGTCCGAGCCGAGCTTCTTCTTGAGCACCATCTCCTGGTAGAGCTTGCGCATCGCCGCGGCCTCTTCGGCGGCCGTCTTCGGCCCCTCCATCTGGGGCTTGTTCGGGCGCTGGAGGTCGGTCTCGTTCAGGACGAGGCTGACGGGCACCTCCTCAAGCGCGACCTCCTTGTTCTTGGCGAAGATTTCGTGGCGGCCGTGCTCTTTGTACCACTGCGCGACGGTCGCGTTCTGGTGCATCTGCTCGATGATGTTGCGCCAGCCGATGCCGGTGTTGTAGGCGCAGAAGGAGATTTCGCCCTCCTGAGTGCCGTACGGGATGATGCACATCTCGGTGCGGCGGAAGTCGTAGTTGAACAGGTCCTGGAACCACATCCCCGCGATGAAGAGGAAGTTCCAGCGGTCGGCGCGGCGAGCCTCGATGTCCTCCTTCGAGCGGCGGCCGTCGACGCGGCCGTAGGTGCGCCCCGTCAGCCCGAACGACTTGTCGAACTTCTTGAACAGCTCGTAGAGCGAGAACTGGCTCGGGGCCTTGTACGGGTTGTAGTGCTTGAGGAGCGTGAGCCCCATCAGCATGTTCGAGACCCACTTGCCGCGCCCCGCGTCGGTGATGCGCTTCATGTCGTGGACGAGGCCGGGGATGTTCAGGAACTCGGGGACGGGGGCCATCTCCTTCGTCTCCTTGTCGATCATCACGGCCGTGCCGACGCCGCAGTTCGGGTGGCAGCCGCAGGAGACCTGCCCCCACTCGGCGTCGGGCCCGTGCGCGAGGTCGGCGAAGTCTGCGAAAGCGCCCATCAGGGAGAGCGGGAACCAGTCGCGCGTCGGCTCGGTGATGCCGACCTGATTCTTCACGTCGTGCGCCAGGTGCGAGAGCGTGTAGCGCTGCTGCATGCGGCGCTCGTCGGTGATCTCCTCGTCGCGGCCGGTGAACGAGACGGGCTGGAACGAGAGGAAGGCGATCTTCTTCGGGTTGTCGAGCGCGAAGCGGATGACCGAGCCGACCTGGTCGTTGTTGATGCCGTTGACCAGCGTGATGACGAGCACGATCTCGACGCCCGCCTCGTGCAGGTTGTCGATGGCGCGCAGCTTGACGTCGAAGAGGTTGCCGACCTGGCGGTGCGAGTTGGCGTCGTTGCCGATGCCGTCGAACTGGAGGTAGGCGTAGCGGAGCCCCGCCTCGGCGGCCTCCTTACAGAACTGCTTCGACTTGGCGAACTCAATGCCGTTGGTGGCGCACTGGACGGAGTTGTAGCCGACCTTGCGCGAGTAGCGGATGGCGTCGATGAAGTGCGGCGAGATGGAGGGCTCGCCGCCCGAGAACTGCACCGACATCTGGCGGCGCGGCTTGATGGAGATCGCCTTGTCGAGGATGTCCTTGACCTCGTCGAAGGAGAGCTCGTGGACGAAGCCGACCTGGTTGGCGTCCATGAAGCACGGGTCGCACATCATGTTGCAGCGGTTCGTCAGGTCGATGGTCAGGACGGAGCCGCGGCCGAACTTGATCGAGCTGGAGCCGTGGTCGTGCAGCCCCTCGTCGTTGTGCGCCTGGATGTCGCGGCCGGGGAACATCGACTCGATGTGCTTGAGGAAGGTCGAGTCGATGGCCATGATGTCCTCGAAGTGGCCGTGGATGGGGCAGTCCTTGACCATCCAAATCTGGCCGTCGCGCTCGATGATCTGCGCCTTGATCTCGCCCACCTTCTCGTTGACGAGCGACGACGGGTCAATCGTCGGCGCGCTCAGAATCTTGTTGCGCGCCTCGATGACGCACTTCGGGCAGAGGCTGTCGGTGGTGCGGGGGAAGCCGAGCGGCGGCTTCGACTTCTGCCAGGACTTCAGCAGGGGCTTGTCCGACCATTTCGGCGTAAACGACTCGTTCGGCCTGTACTGGTTGAAAAACTGGATTGTGTTGTAGAGGCCGCCCGCGACCGTCGCCAGCGCCTTCTCCGCGTGCTTAATCGTTTTCATCCTTCGTCCCTTCATCAACTTACGCGGCCCGCTTGCGAGGTCAGACCGCGGTTTAAAATTTCATCGGCGCAGGGTTCAAGAGGCTTCGGAAGCTTCGACCCGGCGCCTCGGGAAAGCTAAAAACCACTCCTGTGTATCTTACCGCCGACCAGACGAGGGTTGGCAGCATCCTCTTAGCAATGACCATGCCAGCGCGGCGCGTTTCCCTTAAGTGAAGAAATAACAGGGAAAACACGATTCGGGCATTCCTCACTCCCCTCTAGTCGAACTCGCATGTGAGTCATTGATACCCGTCTCGCGCCGACCGGCGAGCAGTGTAGACTATTGACACACAGACCACAAGCGCGAGGAGACTTG
>DASVSK010000972.1:0-2201 GCA_036388135.1 Pyrinomonadaceae bacterium
CGCCTCGGCACGGCCGGCCAGCTCGACCTGTCCACCGTCAAGGTGCGCGCGACCTCCGAGAACCTGCGCCCCACGCTCGCCGTCCTCGCCGACGTGGTGCTCAACCCCTCGTTCCCCGAAGACCAGTTCCGCATCCAGAAGGAGCGGCGGCTCGCGCAGATCGGGCAGGAGAAGGCGCAGGCGAACGCGCTGGCGCTGCGGGTGCTGCCCGGCCTGCTCTACGGCGCGGGTCACGCCTACGGCCGGCCGCTCTCCGGCTCGGGCACCGAGAGGTCGGTCGAGGCCGTCACCCGCGAAGACCTCGCGCGCTGGCACGCGCAGTGGTTCAGGCCGGGCAGCGCGCACGTCATAGTCGCCGGCGACACGACGATGCAGAAGGTGCTGCCCGCGCTCGAAGAGGCGTTCGGCGCGTGGTCGCCGGGCAAGGCGCCCGCCAAGAGCGTCGCCTCGGTGGCGCGGACGGCGGGCGGGCGCGTCTACCTCATCGACAAGCCCGACGCGCCGCAGTCCATCATCGTCGCGGCGCACGTCTCCGAGCCGGGCGGGCAGGCCGAGGAGCACGCCGTCGAGACGGTGCTGCGCAACTTCGGCGGGATGGCTACGTCGCGGCTCAACCGCAACCTCCGGCTCGACAAGCACTGGAGCTACGGCACGCAGGGCTTCATAGGGGACTCGCGCGGGCAGCGCCCCTTCATCGTCCTCGCCCCGGTGCAGACCGACAGGACGAAGGAGTCGATGGTCGAGGTGGCGAAAGAGATTCGCGGCCTGGCCGGCGAGCGCCCGCTGGCCGGCGAGGAGTTCGCGAGCATCATGCGCAACATGACGCTCAGGCTTCCCGCCCGCTTCGAGACGCTCGACGCCCTCGAATCGGCGGCCCTCCGCATGATCAACTACGGGCTGCCGGGCGACTACTGGTCGCGCTACGCGGGCGACGTGCGCTCGCTGACCGAGACGCAGCTCAACGCCGCCGCGAAGAAATTCGTGCGCCCCGACGAGGTCATCTGGATAGTCGTCGGCGACCTGCGGCGGGTCGAGAAGGGCGTCCGCGAGCTGGGCTTCGGCGAGGTCATCCGCCTCAACGCCGACGGCGAGCCCGCCGGCCGTTGACGGGCGATTTCGGGTTACGGCACCCACGGGGGCGCGCGGGTGACGCGCCCCCGTCGAATCGCGTTCCGCGGTCGGCCGTCAGCCGCCCAGGTCCGGGTCTTCGCGCCGGTAGAATCTCGACACCCTCCGGCGTCTCTGATAAGCTCCACCTCACTTCAGACCAGGAGGCTTAATTCATGAGTTCAACCGAGCAAACGTCCGAGGAGCCGTCGGGCCGCGACGACATCGCCGCGCCCGACCCGACGGCCGGCCAGCGCGGCGACGGCCCGACCCAGGCGGGCGCGACCGATCCCGGGGCCGCGGAGGGCAGCGAGGGCGAAGGCGCTGACAAGTCGACCGACCGCTGAGCCGGCCGACACTAACTGGTAAGGGGCGGACTCTTCAGGAGCCCGCCCCTTCTCTTTTGTCCGCCCCGTGGCCGGTGCCGCTTCGGACTCGACTCACTGGAGGCTGAGGAGGACGAGTATTTCGCCCGTCCCCTTCTCCAGCGACTCCAAAGCCTTGCCGATGATGGTGCCGGGGCGGTGGATGGGCACCCCGCCCAGGTCGAGCGGCTCCGATTTCATCGCGACGCCCGCCGCCCCGCTCGTCACCAACAGATCGCCGACCCTGATCGCCCCGCGCGTCGCGTCCACTTTGACCTTGACGCGACCCGTAGTCGCCACCAGAACCTTCCCCTCACCCTTCTCGCCCAGAGAGATGCCGGGCTGCGCCGAGATGACGCCCGCCACCCGCGTGTCGTAGGCGGTGGCAGAGGCGGCGACGTGGTTGTCGCGCCCGACGTCGAGGATGACGACGGTGCCGGCCGAGAGTTTCTGAGTGGAGGGCACCCACTCGGCCACGTCCTGATACTTCGCGTTGATGTTGCCGTCGACCGTGATGTCGCCGGCCACGTGGAGCTTGCTGGCCGGCGCGGTCGTGCCGATGCCGACGTTGCCGCCGGAATTAATGCGCATCTTTTCGGAGATGCTGCCGGAGGTTCTGGTAGAGAAGACCAGGGTGCCGCCTTCAACTCCTGCCGTGGGGTTGCCGACCAGCCCGTGGACGCCCGCATAGTCGGTTCTGACGTTACTGCTGTTGTTGAGCGCGAAGAC
>DASVSK010000973.1:0-2243 GCA_036388135.1 Pyrinomonadaceae bacterium
CATCCCGGCCGGGCGGCTGTCGGTCTCGTTCGTCTGGGTCTTCACGCTCGCCTCGGCCGCGCTCTTCTTCTTCGCGTCGGCGATGCTCAACCGCCTGACGCTGCTGCTGTCGCCCGTCGCGCTCGGCTCGGTGCTGCTCTACTCCTACGCCAAGCGCTTCACGTCGCTCTCGCACGTCGTCCTCGGCTGGTGTCTGTGCATCGCCCCGACGGGCGCGTGGGTCGCGGTGCGCGGGGAGTTCGGCTCGGCGGTGCCGCTGCTGCTCTCGCTCGTGGTGCTGCTGTGGACGGCCGGGTTCGACGTCCTCTACGCGTGCCAGGACTACGACTTCGACCGGCGCGCTGGTCTGCGCTCGATACCGGCGCGGGTCGGCGTGGCGCGCGCTCTGTGGGTCGCGCGCCTGCTGCACGCGGGGGCGTTTGCCGCGCTCGTTGGGTTATACTTTCTGACCGGGTTGGGCGCGCTCGCGCTGGCGGGCGTCGCGGCGGCGGGCGCGCTGCTCGTCTACCAGCACTCGCTCGTCCGCGCCGACGACCTGAGCCGCCTGAACGCGGCGTTTTTCACCACGAACGCCTTCGTCAGCGTCATCCTGCTCGCCACTTTCGGCGGCGCGGCCTTCATGACACGGTCTTAAGACTATGGAATTTTCACACGACGACAAACTCAACGAGCTGGCCGAGAAGGTCGAGGCCGGCGCGCGGCTCAGTTTTGAAGACGGGCTGGCGCTCTTCGCGACCGATGACGTGCCGGCGCTCGGGCGGCTGGCCGACGCCGTCAGGCGGCGTCTGCACGGGAGGGTGACGTACTACAACGTCAACCGCCACTTCAACCCGACCAACGTCTGCTACGCCGACTGCAAGTTCTGCGGCTTCTTCCGCACGCCGCGCGCGGCCGACGCCTACACGCACAACATCGAGGACTCCTTACGCATCGCGGGCGAGGCCGTCAGCGAGGGCGCGACCGAGCTGCACATCGTCGGGGGCCTGAACACCAAGCTGCCGTTCAGCTACTTCACCGACCTGCTCTCCTCGCTCAAGGCGAAGTACCCGCGGCTCCACCTGAAGGCGTGGACGATGGTCGAGCTCGACCACTTCGCGCGCTTCTACAAGATGAGCGACGAGGAGGTCATCTCGAAGCTCAGGGAGGCCGGGATGGACTCTTGCCCGGGCGGCGGCGCGGAGATATTCCGCGAGCCGACGCGCTCGATGATCTGCGCGCACAAGACCGACGCCCAGCGCTGGCTCGACCTCTCGGGCAAGGTGCACGCCGCGGGGCTGAAGACCAACGCGACGATGCTCTACGGCCACATCGAGTCGCTGGAAGACCGCGTCGACCACCTCGTCCGCCTGCGCGGGCAGCAGGACAAGTCGGGCGGCTTCCAGTGCTTCATACCCTTAGCCTTCTACCCGCCCGGCTCGCAGCTCGCGCACCTGCCCGGCCCCTCCGGCGTCGACAGCCTGAAGACGATGGCCGTCTCGCGCCTCATGCTCGACAACTTCCCGCACGTCAAGTCCTACTGGGTGATGCTCGGCAAGCGGCTGGCGCAGGTCGCGCTCCACTACGGCGCGAACGACCTCGACGGCACCATCACCGACGGCGGCGAGCTGTCCGAGAGCTACTCGGTCGAGTCGAACGGCGAGGTCAGGATGTCGAAGGAGGAGATCGTCGCCCTCATCGAGGACGCCGGGCTCGAAGCCGTCGAGCGCGACACGCTCTACCGCCCCGTCGAGCGCGAGACGGCGGCGGCATGAGTATGACGAACACGACTTACAAGCGGGCCGCCGCCGCCCTGCTCATCATCCTGTGCGCGCTCGCCGGCCCTTCCTCCGGCGCGCTCGCGCAGGCGCGCAGGCCCCGTGCGGAACCGGCGACGCCTCGGTTCGAGGACTACCCCGCGCGCGCGGTCTACAAAGGCCCGGCCGCGCCCGTCCGGCTCGACAGCCGGAAGGCGCGCATGTTCCGCACGCGCCTGAGGGAAGACTCGCGCTCGGGGCCGAACTTCGCGGGGCACTACACGGTCGTCGTCTGGGGCTGCGGCACGGGCTGCGCGCAGATGGGCGTGGTGGACGCGAAGACGGGGCGCGTCTACTTCCCGCCCGTCGACTACATGGACATCCCCGACATGGAGGACGCCGGGGCGCGCGCCCGCGTCTTCCGCCTCGACAGCCGCCTGCTCGTCATCACGCAGACCAGCTACGACGGGCGCGGCGGCTACACGGCTTACTACTACCTTTTCGACAACG
>DASVSK010000974.1:0-2401 GCA_036388135.1 Pyrinomonadaceae bacterium
GCGCGAGTGCGTCGCGCCGGCCGCCCGGTTAGTTTGCGTGCGCTTAGACGGGACCGAACCGCGCGCGGTACTCGTGGGAGTAGATGAACCCGTGGACGACCGTCGAGTAGTCGCCCGTCGAGAACAGGTAGTTCAGCCAGCCCTGCATCTCGGCTTCGCCGGGCACGCGCCGGAGGAAGGAGATGTAGCACTGCCTGACGTACTCGCGGTTATATGGCGTGTCGCCGGGGCCGGGGAAGGCCGGGTTGAACGCGCCGCCGACCCGCGTGCGGTTCTCGCCCGATTCGAGGAAGCCGCGGGCGGTGACGATGCGCCGGTCGACGCGGCACCCCGGGTCGTTGACGCACCCGTTGATGTAATCCGTCCACGCGTTCCAGCCGCCCGTGTCGGGCTGGCGGCCGAGGATGTCGAGGTACAACTGGCGCACGAAGTTGCGCGAGTCATCAATCGGGTTCGCCAACACGCCGACGGCGTCCCAGGCGCGCGCCGTCGCGTTGTACTGCGCGCTGCCCGCGCCGTAGAGGTCTGCGGCGGCGCTCAGCGACCCCTCCCGCGCGTTGTAGAACGTGGCGCTCGGGAAGAGTTTGGTGACGAGCGTGCGGTAGAAGATGGCCTCGGCCGCGGCCCGGCCGATGCCCGCGACCTGCACCCTACTCAAGGGGTGCGTCCCGCCTTCGGCGAGCAGGTAGAACGCCTTGTTCTGGATGCCGCTGCTGTAGTGCACGTCGATGCCGGGGTAGTAGTTGCTGTAGTGGTCGATGCTGTTGCCGTCGGCGGGCGGGTTGGACATGCTGCGGATGCCGCCGACCCCTTCGCCCAGGTCGTAGTCCGGGCTGATGCCGATGTAGAACTCGACGCCCGTGCCGAAGATGTCGGAGAACGACTCGTTCAGGCCGCCCGACTCGCCCGAGTAGATCAGCCCCGCGGTCTTCTCCGTCAGGCCGTGCGTTATCTCGTGGCCGACTATGTCGGGCGTCGCCCAGTGCTGCACGCAGTTGCCGTCGCCGTAGGTGACGCTGATGCCGTTCCAGAAGGCGTTGTAGTAGCCGCACGGGCCGTAGTGCGTGCGGCTGAGCATGCGGTAGCCGTTGCCGTCGATGCCGAGGCGGCCGTGGACGTTAAGGAAGTAGTCCCAGGTCTTTTGCGCGCCGAAGTGCGCGTCGACGCCGGCCGTCTGGCGGCTGCTCATGGAGAAGTTGCCCCACACGTTGTCGGCGTCGCTGTAGGTCGTCCCGTTGGTGAAGTCCGAGGCGTAGACGCTCCCGAGGTCGGTTGTCCACATGCAGCCGCGGGTCGGGTCCTGCATGTAGAAGACGCCGTTGAGCATCGTGGCGAGGGTCTGCTGGTTGCTGTAGAGGCTGTTGCCGACGCCGCTTGTGGGGTTCACGCACGGCGGCGGGGACTGACGCTGGAGGTTGTCGTAGTGCCAGACGACGTGGCCGTCGCGCGCGTCGATGAAGTACTCGTGGCGCGCCGTCGCGGGCGTGCCGTCTTCGATCAGTAACTCGACCTGGTAGGTGAGCGTCGCGCCCGGCGGCATGTTGGGGCCGATGACCGCGTGCGGCAGGATGACGAGTTTGGCCTCGGGCTTTCGGGCGAACTCGCCCGCGTAGCCGAGGGCCGCCACGGCCTTCGACACAGCCTCGGCTGGGCCGAGCGCGGGGGTCGTGTCGAGCTGACGCGCCTCCTTGTACACGCGGCCGAAAGCCTTGCGCGCCGACGCGGCGTCGAGTTGCACGATCACCTGCCCGCCGAAGACCGGCACGCGGCGGAAGACCTGATCCATGCGCACGTGCGTCTGCCCGAGGTCGTCCTCGTCCGCGCTTAACATCTCAAGCTCGGCCTCGGCGTCTTCCAGCCCCAGGCCCCAACCGTTTTTGAACTCCTTCAGGTGCGCCACGGCGCGGCCCCGCGCGGCCTCGGCCCACTGCGGCCGCGCGCCGTCCTGGCCCCTGCGAAAACTCCTCATGGTTTTGCCCTTCCCCTGCCCGCGGGTTTCACTTCTCCCCTGGGCCTGGGCCGCGCCGAGTTGACGGGTCAGATCGCCGGGCGGCAGATAAACGGTCGAGGCGCACATCACGTAGATGGCGAAGATGGCAAGCGTTCTTCTCACGATAATTCTCCTTTCCGATGAGTAGCTGTTGATTGAATCTCCGGCTGTGGTCGCAGAAGCCGGGCGGCCGTGCGTGCGCCGGACCGGGCCGCTGCCTGTCCGTTCAAACCGGGGAGCGGAGCGGCCGGGAGAGATTTAACCGGGCGGGCAGGGAGCGGGGAGAATCCGCGCTGACGACGCGTTACGATTGGGGTCGTCAGAACCCGCCGCCGTCGGTTTCGGGACGGGCGCAGTATCGCGCGCTTTGTGAAATTCGATCTTGTGATTTTTCCCGGAGAAAAAACCACG
>DASVSK010000975.1:0-2534 GCA_036388135.1 Pyrinomonadaceae bacterium
CCGGCTTGCGCGGGCTGAAGGCGGCCTCGACGCCCTCGCGCGCGAGGAAGTCGAGCACGAAGTCGCCGACCAGGTCTTCGCCCACGGCCGTCAGGAGCGCCGCCCGCAGGCCGAGCCGGCGGGCCCCGACGATGATGTTCGTCGGCGAGCCGCCGACGTAGGCCGAAAAGGTCTTGACCTCGGTGAAGGGCGCGCCGATCTCGTTCGCGTAGAGATCGATGGAGCTTCGCCCGACCGCCAGAACGTCGTAGCCGCTTCCCATCCTCTCCCCCGTGGCCCTGTCCCCCTCCCGCATCCGCTCAGGCGGCGGCCGGCTCGTCGTCGAGCAGGGGGCGGCGCGGGTCTATGAAGAGCCACATCACGACGCCGACGAGCAGGAAGCCGGCGGCGACGTAGAAGCCGTACGTCCAGGAGCCGAACGTCTGGAGGATGTAGCCGAAGACGATGGGGGCGAGCGTGCCCGCGAGGTTGCCGAAGGTGTTGGTCGTGCCGCTCACGACGCCCGCGCGGTGCCCGCCGATGTCCATGCAGGTGGCCCAGACCGACGGCGTCGTCAGGAACTGGAAGAAGAGCGCGAGCGCGATGAAGAGCGCGGCCGTCACCGCGTCCTCGGTCAGCGCGACGAGGACGAGCATCACGGCGCTCATCGTCAGCCCGAAGACCCCGACGCCGCAGCGCGCGATCCTCTTGTTGCCCGTGCGCGTCGCGAGGTAGTCGGTCAGCGTCCCGCCGCAGAGGAAGGCGACGGCCCCGAAGACCCACGGCAGCGCCGAGAAGAGACCGGCCGAGGTCATCGTGAAGCCGCGCGCCTGGAGCAGGTAGGTCGGGAGCCACGTGATGTAGAAGTAGAGGCTGTAGCCGTAGGCGAAGTACATCGCGCAGAGGAAGAAGATGTTGCGGCTGCGCAGGAACGTCCTCCACGGTATCGAGTGAGAGCGGTCGCGCCTCGGCTCGCCGTCGGCGCAGATGAGCCGCGCCTCGGCCGCGTTGACCGACCCGTGCTCCTCGGGCGTGTCGCGGAACCACCAGTACCAGGCGGCGCACCAGAGCACGCCGAGCACGCCGAACTCGATGAAGGGCAGCCGCCAGCCCTGCCGGCCGATGAGCCAGAAGACGAGCGGGGGCGTGAGCGCCGCGCCCAGCGCGTGGCCGATGCAGACGCCGCCCATCGCGCGGCCGCGCTGCGTGGCCGGGAACCAGCGCGAGACGGTGCAGGCGCTGTTCGGGATGGCACCCGCCTCGCCCATGCCGAACAGCAGCCGCATCAGGAAGAGCGACCAGAAGCCGCGGGCGGCGGCCGTCAGCGCCGTGAAGGCCGACCACCAGAGCACGATGCGCGTCAGCGTCCGGCGCGTCCCGAAGCGGTCGCCGAGCCACCCCGTCGGTATCTCGAAGAGGGCGTATGTGAGCGTGAACGCCGAGAAGATGTAGCCCATCTGGACGGGCGTGAGGTCGAACTCCCGCGTGATGAAGGGCGCGGCGGCCGAGATAGCCAGCCGGTCTAGATAGGTCAGCGCGGCCAGCGCGAACAGAAAGCCGAGGACTTTATAGCGCACGGCCGTCGCGCGGGCGGTTCCGCTCAACTCGGTGGCAAGGGCGTCGGTGGCGGGGGGGCTAATCTGCATGGCGTCCCTTTTTTGGAGTAGTTAGTAGACAGTAGTCAGTAGTCAGTAGAAAAGCTTTCGTTAGCGAATCGTCCGGGTGTCAGCGTCAACGGCCGCAGCGCGGAGCCTACTGACTACTGACTACTGACTACTGACTACTTCCCATCTCCCTGAAGTTTGAAGGTCTGAATCTGGCGCGGGCCGGCCGCGAATGAGAAGCCGTCCGCGGCGACCGGGGCCGCGGGGTCGGCGCAGTCCTCGACGGCGTTGCAGGTGCGGACGGAGGCCACGCCGAAGAGCGGGCTGGAGACCCGCACCGTGCGGCGCGCCCCGCCGCCCAGCTCGATGAAGCGCAGCACCGAGCCCTCGCCCTCCTCGGCCTGTTTCCAGGTGCTCAGGAAGACGGAGGGGTCGCTCGTCTGCATGAAGCTCATGCTCCCGGCGGGCAGCAGGTTCGGGCCCGCCGCCACCCTGTCCTGCGACTTGACGAGCGTGCTCTCAAGCCGCGTGGTCTGCTCCCAGCCCATGCGGCTCATGGCCGCCGGGTCGAGGCGCGGCGCGCTCGTCAGCGCGTATCGGAAGGTGAAGTCGCCGCCCTGCGCCGCGACGTAGTTGGTGCCCCAGTAGTTGTTCATCACGTAGGCGAAGGCGGTCGAGCCCTTCGGCTCGAACTTCGTCGGCCACGTCCCGCGCACGACGTCGCCGAACGTCCACAGGAACGAGTCCACGCCGACGAGGCCGACCTCGGCCCCCTCGCCGCCGACCGAGACCCAGTTCTGCGACGAGAACCATTCGAGCCCCGCGCCCGGCATCATGTCCCGCGCCGGGTTGACGACGCCGTTCTGCACCTCGTACCTGAACTCGGGCGAAGCAGCCGCGACGGGGAAGGCGAAGTAGGCGGCCTCCTTCTTGTAGACAGTCTCCTTCGTG